>CAYJQA010000175.1:0-9662 GCA_964372065.1 uncultured Litorilinea sp. | reverse complement strand
CAGTCCGTCACGCCGGAAACTTGGGCCGCCCTCGGAGCCAAGTTTCTTAGGAACGAACGTGAGGAATCTCTCTGGTGGGTATCCGGACGCCGGAGAGATTCCTCGTCGCAGACTCCTCGGAATGACCGCATTCGAGGACTCTCGAGACGCCCTGATCGGCGTTTCCGGCGCATATCGTGACTGGCGCATGTCATGGCATAATAGGGATCATACTCTTCTCTTGCCGCCCCCGCCCATCCTTGCCCGAGGGAACATGCCCGTCATCCAACAACTTAATGCCCTGGAGATTCTCGACAGCCGCGGCCGGCCCACCGTCCAAGCGACCTGTACGCTGGCCGACGGCGTCGCCGCCACGGTCTCGATCCCGTCCGGTGCGTCGACCGGCACAGCCGAGGCCCTCGAACTGCGCGATGGCGACCTCTCGCGCTATCGCGGCCTCGGCGTGCGGCGCGCCGTCTCCAACGTAAACGAAACGCTCCAGGCCGCGCTGGAGGGCTGCAAGTTTGCCGACCAAGTCGCGCTGGACCAAGCCATGCTGAAGTTGGACGGCACACCCAACAAGGCCAACTTGGGGGCCAACGCCATCTTGGCCGTCTCCATGGCCTTTGCCCGCGCCGTCGCCTTGCAGCGCGGGGTAACGCTCTATCAGCATTTCGCCGATATGTTGGCGGGCGACCCTGCCGGCTGCAGCGCCCCGCTGACCACGCTGCCGCGCCCGACCATCAACCTCTTTAGCGGCGGCAAGCACGCGGGCGGCCAGGTCCCCATCCAAGACGTGCTGATCGTCCCGGCCTCGGCCCACGACATGGACGAGACTATGGCGATGACCTTCGCCGTCTTCTATGCCGCCGCCGACCTGGTGCACCGCAAGTACGGCATGCGCGCCCTGACCGCCGACGAAGGCGGCCTGGCCCCACCCTTTGCCAACACGCGCGAGATGCTCGACGATGCCGTCACGGCCATCCGCAGCGCCGGGTTGGAGCCGGGGACCGACGTCTGTCTCGCCGTGGATGTAGCCTCCTCCCAGTTTCATCAGGGGGGACGCTATCACCTGGACGGTGAGACCTTGCACAGCCCCGCCATGATCCGGCGCATCGTTTCCTGGCTGGATGCCTATCCCATCGTCAGTGTGGAAGACGGGCTTGCCGAGGACGACTGGGAGCATTGGCCCGCGCTGCGGGCGAGCGTCAACGGGCGCGCGCTAGTGCTGGGCGATGATCTCCTCTGCACCAATCCCGCACGCATCCGGCGTGCGATTCAAATCAAGGCGGCGGATGCGTTGCTGCTCAAGGTCAACCAGATCGGCACGCTCACCGAAGCCGCCGCCGCCTGTCGCTTGGCGCGCAGCGCCGGCTGGCGCGTGACCATCAGCGCACGCAGCGGCGAGACCGAAGACAACTGGCTTGCCGATCTGGCTGTGGGCTGGGCGGGCGACCAGATCAAGGTCGGCTCCATCACCCAGTCCGAGCGGCTGGCGAAATACAACCGCCTGCTCGCCATCGAAGCAGAATCCGGGCTGCCGCTGGTGGCCTGGCCCAACGGATAGCCACCATGGACGCAACCGCTCGCCCCAAAGCCGCCACCCTCGCCGCCCTGCCTGATCCCTGGCCCGCATCGCTGCTGCCCATCATTCGCGCCAAGTTGGCGGACGCGGCCAAATTGGTCGTCCTCGACGACGACCCGACCGGCACACAGACTGTCTACGACGTGCCCATCCTGACCACCTGGACGACCGACGACCTCGCCGCCGAGTTGGCCGCGCCCGGCCCGGTCTTCTATGTTCTGACCAATTCGCGCAGCTTGCCCCTCCCGGCGGCCCAGACGCTCAACGCCGAAATCGGCGCGCGGTTGGCCGCGGCGCAGACTGCCACCGGCCGCCGCGCGGTGGTCGTCAGCCGCAGCGACTCCACCCTGCGCGGCCATTATCCCGGCGAAACCGACGCCCTCGCCGCGGCGCTCGGCCTGGACGCCGCCATTACGCTCATTATCCCGTTCTTCCTGGAAGGCGGACGCTACACGATCGACAACGTCCACTATGTGGCCGAAGGCGACCAGCTCATCCCCGCTGCCGAGACGCCCTTTGCCCGCGATGCCGCCTTTGGCTATCGCCACTCTGACCTGACCGCGTGGGTCGCCGAGAAGGCGGGCGGGCGCATCGCCGCCGCCGAGGTCGCGACCATCACGCTGGACGACCTACGCTGCGGCGGGCCGCCCGCGGTGGCCGCCAAGCTGGCCGCGCTGCGCGCCGGTCAGGTCGCTATCGTCAACGCCGCCGCGCTGCGCGACCTGGAGGTACTGGTCGTCGCGCTGCTGGACGCCGAGGCGACGGGCCAGCAGTTTGTCTATCGCACCGCGGCGTCGTTTGTGCAGATGCGCGTGGGGCTGCCCACCCGCGCCCTGCTGTCCGCCGCGGATCTCAAGCTCCCGGCGCAGGGGGGCGGGCTGTTCGTGGTCGGCTCCTATGTGCCCAAGACCAGCGGCCAGGTCACCGAACTCCTGGCGCTGCCCGGCATCGCGGCGGTGGAGATCGCGGTCGCCGCGCTGCTCGACCCCGTGCGCCGCGACGCCGAGATTGCTCGCTGTCAAGCCGCCGTCGACGCCGCATTGGCCGCGGGCCGCGACACCGTCATCTACACCAGTCGCGACCTGATCACGGGCGTGGACGCCGCGGCCAGCCTGGCTATCGGGCAGCAAGTGTCAACCGCCGTCGTGGCGATTGTGGCCGGGCTGACGCAGCACCCGCGCTATCTGGTCGCCAAAGGCGGCATCACCTCCAGCGACATCGCCACCCAGGCCCTGGGCATCCGCCGCGGGCTGGTTTTAGGTCAGATCTTGCCCGGCGTCCCCGTCTGGCAAACGGGCGCGGAAAGCCGCGCGCCCGGCCTGCCCTACATCGTCTTTCCGGGCAACGTGGGCGGCCCCGACGCGTTGGCGCAGATCGCCCAACGCCTGGCGCGGCCGTGACACGCACGCCCGTCACGCCTTGACGTAGTAGTCGAGTTCGCCCGGCGGCAAGCCCTTGTCGCGTTGGTCGCGCACAACCTGAACCAACGCGACGACAATTCGCTTTATGGGGATGGCGTTGTTGGGGTATAGGTCGTTAGGCCCTGGGATCACCACATCCCAGGGCAGATCGCGCGTCAGGCGCGCGGCCTCGACGGGCAGCAGACTCGCCAACATTTCCACGTGTCCCGGATCGAGGTTCGTCTCCCCGGCGTGATAGAATGTCACCCCGTTCTACGCGATCAGGGGCAAATCCCTTGTCATAATGCGCCGCCGGCACGACCGTCACGCGCCGCGGTAGCCACCTATGCGCGGACAGGCAACATCTCACCAGCGGAAAGCACACGCACCATGAATCCGGGTTGGCGCACGTTTCTCATTGTCTGGTTCGGGCAGGTAGCCTCGCTCTTGGGGACTGCCATGACCCGCTTTGCCCTGCTCATTTGGGCCTACCAGCAGACCGGCGCGGCCACGTCGGTAGCCTTGCTGGGTTTCTTTTCTTTTGTCCCGTTCGTCGTGATCGGCCCGCTGGCGGGCGCAGTCGTGGATCGGGTGGACCGGCGCGTCGTCATGATCGTCGCCGATTTGGGCGCGGGACTGTCTACCGTGGCGATCCTGGCTCTGCTCGCGACCGGCGAACTGGCGATCTGGCACTTGTTCGCGGCGGCTTTCTTGTCCGGCATGTGTGAAGCGTTCCAGGGTCCGGCCTACTCGGCCGCGTCGACGCTGCTGGTCACGCCCCAGGACTACAGCCGCGTGAACGGGCTGCGCTCCTTGGCCGACGCCGCGGCCCAGGTCGCCGCGCCTGCGCTCGCCGGTCTGCTGCTGGTGGGCGTGGGGCTGCATGGCGTCCTGCTCGTGGACATCGCGACGTTTCTGGTGGCCGTGACGGCGCTATGCTTCGTCCGCTTTCCCGCGCCGCCGCCCATCGCCGGCGACGCCGACCGCCACCTGCGCGCCGATCTGGTCTTTGGCGTGCGCTACATCGTGCAGCGGCCCGGTCTGGTGGGGCTGCTCATCGTCTTCATGGGGATCAACCTCTTTGGCACGCTCACCTATATGGCCGTGCTGCCCGCCATGATCCTGGCGCGCACGGACAACGACCAACTGGGCTGGGCCGCGGTACAGGTGGCGCTGGGCGCGGGGAGCGTCGTGGGCGCGCTGATTGCCAGCGGCTGGCGCGGCCCCGCCCGCCGCGTCCATCTCATCTACGGAGGAAGCGCGCTCTCCTTCCTCATGGGTGACCTGCTCTTTGCGCTGGGACGTAGCGTGCCGGTGTGGACGGTCGCCGCGTTCCTGGCGTCCGTATTCATCCCGCTGATCATGGCGGGCGAGCGCGCCATCTGGCAGAGCAAGGTTCCGCCCGCCCTGCAGGGCCGTGTCTTTGCGGCCAACAACATGCTGCGAATGGCGACCATGCCGGTGGGCTATTTGCTGGCGGGGCCGCTGGCGGACCGCGTCTTTGAGCCGGCCATGGCCGCCGGCGGCAGCCTGACGCCCCTCTTCGGCCCGCTGCTGGGCGAAGGACCGGGCGCGGGGATGGCGCTCATGTTCCTGTGCACCTGGGCGCTAGGGACGCTCAACAGCCTCTCCGGCTATCTGTGGCGACCCGCCCGCCGCGTCGAGTTGGACCTGCCCGACCACACCGCCGCCGCGCCTGCCAACAGCTAGGGCGTGTTGACATTTTCATTCGCATCAGGAGGTGACTGTCACTTTCTGAAGTGACAGTCACCTGTCTACGAAGCGCAAACGTCAACAGAACCTAGGCCAGGCGCGCGACGACGTCCGTTGTCGCTTTCGGCTCCACCGGATAACTGGCTTGCCATGCTTGAAAGCCGCCTTGCAGCGCGTAGGCCGTAAAGCCATGTTCCCGCAGGTAACGCGCCACACGGGCGCTAGTGGCCTCGGCTGTTCAGGTGCAGTAGGCGACAATCGTGTAGCGCCGGTCGGCCGTGGCGGCCCACTCCTCGATCCGGTCGGGCATCACGCGCACACTGTGGGGAATCTGGGTGGCGTCTTCGTCGTAGTGGGCGCGGCTCCGCACATCCAGCACAATCGGCGGCTCCGGCCCGTTCAGGCGCGCGGCCAACTCCTGCGGCGATATGCGCAGCACCTCGTCCGGCGCGTCGTCAAAAAGACCGCCGAAGGTGGACTCACGTTCCTCGGCCAAGGTTGCCCGTTCAACCCGGCGACCGTACCAACCCGCCAGCGGCGTGCCGCTCACACCGTGCAGCAACACCGAGATCACGACGACCACGCCCACAATGGCAAACAGCCGCTCGGCCTGGGGTGGGTCGGCGTGGATCACCAGCAGCGCCAGCAGCAGCGAACTCAGCCCGCGCGGGCCAAACCAGCCGATGAAGAGGCGCGCGGGCGCGCTCATCGTGGCCGGTAGCAGCACCAGCCCCATGGCTAGCGGGCGTGCCACCAGCAGCGTCAGGCCGGCGAATGCCAGCCCCATGACCAACGGGGCGTCCGGTAGGAGTCCCGCCAACACCGCGCCGAACAGCACGAACGCCAGCAACATCATCATCTCGGCGGTGGCCTCGCCGTAGTCCATAAAGCAGTCACAGAGCGTGACGTTGAACAGCGTGATGGAGAGTCCGCCAAAGAAGGCCGCCAAGAAGCCGCTGCTCCCCAGGGCCTCGCCCGCCGCAAAACACGCCAGCACCAACCCCAGACCATACAGCGCCTGATACTCACGCCCGATGCCGACCCGCGCATCGATGCTGCCCATGAGCCATGCGCCCAGCCCACCCACCGCCAGCCCCACCAGCGGTCCCAGTACAAACAGGCGCGCCAAGTAGATCGTCCATTCACCCGCCGTGCGGCCGTTCGCCGTCAGGACCGCCGTCAGCACGAGCACGATGGGCAGCGTAACCAAGTCGTTCATGCCCGACTCGACGCTCAGCGCCCGGCGCACACTGCGCGGGATGCGCCCATCGCGCAGGACATCGCGCAGCACGATCGGGTCCGTCGACGCCAGGATCGCGCCCAGCAGGACCGCCTGGAGCACGCCCACGCCCAGCAGCCAGTAGGCCGCCGCCGCAATCCCGCCAATCGTCAGCAGTGTGCCGGGGCCGAGCGTGAGCAGCGGAATGCGCCATTCGGAGCGCAGCTCGTCGGCCTCTACATTCAACGCATCCAGAAAGAGTACCAGCGCCAGACTGACCAGCGCCACCGCATCCAGCAATGGGCTGTGGATGTCGATGTCGATCACCCCGTAACCGCCCAGCAAGAAGCCGATCCCCAAGAAGATGATCGGGAACGAGATGGGGGCAGCCTGGACCGCCCGCGATGTCAGCGCCGCGACCGTCAACACAATCGCCACGATCCCCATACCGAGTACGAGTTCCGACAAGTGGCCTCCTGTCCGTGTCACCGACCGCGGCCTACCCCCGGTCTGGCCCGCCTCACTGCCATCGCGAGCAAGTATGCTATACTAGCCGGACCGCGGCCTAATCACTTTCTGCGTGAGGCTGCATTTGCTCGGCCGCGCAACGCACTTGTCGCTGCCGATTCTGGGCCGCACCGTTGCAGACGAACCCCGTCTATGACCACTCCTTATGACGCGATCGTGGTGGGCAGCGGCCCCAACGGGCTGGCCGCCGCGATTACGCTGGCGCAGGCAGGCTGCCGCGTGCTGCTCGTGGAAGCTCGCGCCACCCTCGGCGGCGGGATGCGTACCCAAGAATTGACCCTGCCGGGCTTCCGCCACGACATTTGCTCCGCCGTGCATCCCCTGGGGCTTGGCTCCCCGTTCTTTCGCAGCTTGAACCTGGCGCGCTTCGGCCTGACGTGGATTCAGCCGCCGCTGCCCCTCGCCCACCCGCTGGACGACCAGCCCGCCATCACTTTGCAGCGCAGCCTTGCCCGCACCGCGGCCGGTCTCGGCGACGACGGGCGACGGTGGGAGTGGCTGTTTGGCGACCTCACGGCCAACTGGAGCAAGCTGGCCGCCATGACGCTTGCGCCGTGGCCCCGGCCCAGCCATCCGCTGCTGTTGGCGCGCTTTGGTCTGCGGGCGGTGTGGTCCGCGCAGGGCTTAGCGACCGCCGCCTTCCGCGGCGAACGGGCGCGTGCGCTCCTGGCCGGGTTGGCCGCCCACGCCATCCAGCCGCTGACGTGGCCGCTGACCGCTTCCTTTGGGTTGATGCTGGGGGCGCTCGCCCACGTCGTGGGCTGGCCCATTCCGCGCGGCGGCTCACAGGCGATTGCCGATGCGCTGGCCGCCTGTCTACTGGACCTGGGCGGCGAGATCGTCACGGACCGGCCCGTGACCTCACTGGCCGCGCTGCCGCCGGCGCGCGCCGTCCTGCTGGACGTGACCCCGCGCCAATTTGTGGAGATCGCCGGGACTGCCCTGCCGCCGCGCTACCGCCGCCGCTTGCTGGCCTATCGCTATGGGCCGGGCGTCTGCAAAGTGGACTATGCGCTGTCCGGCCCTGCGCCGTGGCGCGACCCGGTCTGCGCCGCCGCCGGGACGCTGCACTTGGGCGGCGACCTGCACGCCATCGCCGCCGCCGAAGCGGCGGTCTGGCGCGGCCGCCATGCCACCGCCCCCTTCGTCCTGGTCAGCCAGCCCAGCCGCTTTGACGATACCCGTGCGCCCACGGGCCAACACACGCTCTGGGCCTATTGTCACGTGCCCCACGGCTCGCGCCTGGACGTGAGCCGCGCCATCACCGACCAGATCGAACGCTTTGCGCCGGGCTTTCGGGAGTGCATCCTCGCCCAGCGCGTCCACACCGCCGCCGATCTGCACGCCTACAACCCCAACTATATCGGCGGCGACATCAACGGCGGGGTACAGGACTGGCGGCAGTTGTGGACGCGCCCGGTGGCGCAGCGTACCCCCTACGCCACCCCGCTCGCGGGAGTCTATCTCTGTTCGTCGGCGACGCCGCCGGGCGGCGGCGTCCACGGCATGTGCGGCGTCCACGCCGCGCGGGCCGCCCTGGCCCGGCTCGACGTATAGCGCCGCGACCTATCCAATCGCGCCTACATCTTGCGCGACGTTGACGTCTACAGTCTGCGGCTTCAGCCAGCGCGCCAGCGCAGCGTCCAGTTCCGCCAGGACGACCGGTTTGCCCAAATAGTCGTCCATCCCCGCCTCCAGACAGCGTTCGCGATCCCCCTTCATGGCGTAGGCGGTGAGGGCCACGATCGCCACATGGCCCTGCCCTGCCTCCAACGCACGAATCTCGCGCGTGGCCGCCAACCCGTCCATTTCGGGCATCTGCACATCCATCAGCAGCAGGTCATAGGGCCGGTCATCCGCCTGAGCCTGCGTGAAGGCCAGCAGCGCCGCAGAGCCACTGTCAGCCGTATCCGCCCGATACCCCAGCCGCAAGAGCTGCGTGAGCGTGACCTTGCAAATGGTGACGTTGTCTTCGACCAACAACAGGCGCGGCGGTCGGCCGTCCACGCTTTTGGGTGCATGCGCCGTCGGGCGCACCGGCGCAACCGCGGGGGGAGGGACCGCCGCGTGCATCGTCGCCGACGCCACGGCCGTTTCCACGGCCTCAAGAAATGTCTGTCGTTTGAGGGGGCACGGCAGATAGACCTCGCCGGCGCGCGGCGCGCCCGGCGCGTGCACAACATTCACCCACAGAACCGGCGGATCGCCGTCGGCAGGAATTCGTCGCTCCGCCTGCGCCCCGCCATCTGCGCCGTCAATGACGATCGCCCGTGGACGCGCGCCGTTGCAACCCAATTGCACGGCATCCAGGCTCGCCGCGGCCGTGACCCGCGCGCCCCACTGTTCCAGATAAGCGGCCAGGATCGCGCGGCGGGCTGCATCTGCGCCCACGACCACGACCGGCCTGTCCGCCGGGAGCGCCGGACGCGGTGCGGGCGCATCGACCGTCTCCGGCAGCGCCAGCGGCAGTTCCAGCCGGAAGCAACTGCCGTGGTCGGGCGTGCTTTCCACGCTGATGGCCCCGCCCATCAGTTCGGCCAGACGCCGGGTGATGGCCAGCCCCAGCCCGGTGCCGCCATAGCGCCGGGCCAGGCTCCCGTCGGCTTGGGTAAATGGCTGGAATAGTCGCGCCTGGAGTTCCTCGGAGATGCCGATGCCGGTATCCGTGACCTCGACGCGCACAGTCACCGTCCGCTCGCCCTGGGCGACAACCACCAGCCGCAGCAGCACATGACCCCGGTCCGTAAACTTCAGCGCATTGCCGACCAGATTCAGCAGCGCCTGGCGGACCCGCCCCGGGTCGCCCATGACGGTTGGCGGCAGCGCGGGATCGATGTAGCTCATGACGGCCACATGCTCGTTGGCAATGCCCGACGCCGCCAACTCCACCACACCTTCGGCCAGCGCCCCCAGATCGAAAGCGGTGGAATCCAGCTCGAGCTTGCCCGCCTCGATCTTGGAGAAGTCGAGAATATCGTTGATGATGGCCAGCAAGTTTTGCGCCTCGCCGAAGACCACACCTGCATATTCACGCTGTTCGCTGTTCAGCGGCGTGTCCAGCAGCATCTGCGACATCCCGATGATGCCATTCATCGGCGTGCGGATTTCATGGCTCATGGTCGCCAGAAATTCCGACTTTAGGTGCGAGGCGGTCAACGCCTGGTCCCTGGCGTGCGTCATTTCGTGTTCGATCTGCTTGCGCGCCGTGAGGTCGGTCACAATCGCCACTGTACGCACC
>CAYJQA010000174.1:0-9672 GCA_964372065.1 uncultured Litorilinea sp. | reverse complement strand
GTGCTGGCATGACTGACGGGGGACGCGATTGTCCCCACAAGGTCGCGTCTCCTCATTATACTCGACAGGGCAGAGCGCCGAAAAAGAGATCAGTCCGTAAGCGTTGATCCGGGCGCGACTTGGCTAAGCAGTCAGGCTCCCGTACAATGAACATTGGGCAGCCTGCATGGCAACCCTCGCGAAACTTTCCGGTTGCGGCTGCGTACTGGTAGCTAGAACGAAGAACCGTCGCCTGCACATGGGCGGCTCAAATGCCTTGCGAGAACGAGTAGCATGACCGACCAGGAACAGGTGTGGGTTGCACAGGCCGGACGCGGCGACAAAGCTGCCTTTGGCCGCCTGGTGCAGGCTTATCAGCGGCCTGTCTTCAACCTCACCTATCGCATGTTGGGCAATCATCAGGAAGCTGAGGACGCCGCGCAGGAGACGTTTCTGCGCGCCTATGCGAGTTTGCGCCAGTATGACGCCGGCCACAAGTTCAGCACGTGGCTCTTTTCCATCGCCAATCATCACTGCATCGACCGTTTGCGCCGGCGACGTGCGACCTATGTGTCGATCGACGACAATCCGGTCTTGGAGAACATGCATGGGCCGGGCGAGCAGCCGGAAGAGAGCGCGTTGGCGCAGGAGCATCGCGGCGAGGTACAGCACCTGCTCAACCAGTTGGAGGCGGACTATCGGACGCCGCTGATCCTGCGGTATTGGGAAGATTACAGCTACGAGGAGATCGCCGCGACGCTGGACCTGACGGTGGCGGCGGTCAAGAGCCGGTTGTTTCGGGGGCGGCAGCAGATCGCCAAGTTGTATGCCGAGCGCCAGGCGGCGACCTTGCCGCCGAGCAGCGGCGGGCGGGCTGCCGGGACACACGCACCGCGCAACGACGCGTCGTCGTCGCGACCCTTGCAAGTACAAATGGGATTGGTCTAGCCTGCGGCCGCGGCTGTATGGCGCGACGAGGGGAGAGTTGTGATGATGAAGCAAACAGTGAACATGCAAGAGGGCGAGGGCGTGGCCGAATTGTGGGGGTATCCGGGCGAACTGGCGGAAGCGGATGAGCGCGAATGGCTCATGTCGCTGGCGCTGGACGGCGAACTGTCGCCGGAGGCCGAGGCGCGGCTCGACGATCTGTTGGCCGCGGACCCCGGCGCAGGTGAGCAGTGGCAAGTGTGGCAGGCGATGGACGCCGAGCTAAGCAACGTGGCGCACGTGGCCCTGTCCGCAGGTTTCGCCGCCCGGCTGGATGAGCAGTTGGTGCTCCAGGAGCGCCGCCGCCATCTGCGCACGGGCGTTTTTTTTGGCCTGGCAGCCTTCGGCTTGTGGGGCAGCATGGTTGCCGGGCTGGCGGCGATGGGCGCATTTGTATGGAACAATCAGGTCGCGTGGACCGGGGGTGCGCTGCGCGGGCTGACCTACTGGGCGGCGACGCTCGGCCATCTGACCGACACGCTGGTGACCAGTCTCCGGACGTTGCTGACGGCCCCGGAGGCCCAGCTTGTGTTGGGCTGCTATGTGGTGGGATCCCTGGTGATCCTGTTGATGTGGGTGGGCTTCCTGCGGCGCTCGCTGCACGTCGCCCCGTTGGAAAACCGGTAACGGACGCACGAGGAAACGATTTTGCGACATATGCTCCGAGGTGACGGAATGGCGACATTGAAGCAACATGCCGGTTGGCTGGTTCTGGCAGCCGTGGTGACGGCGGCGTCGGCGCTGTTAGTCTTTGCGCCGGTGTCGGCGGCTCCACAACCGCCGGTTCCGCCGCTGCCGGTCCAAAACGAAGGCCCGCGCCAGGTCTTCCGCGATGACCTGGATGTGGAAGGCGGACAGACCATCGACGGCGACGTGTTCGTCTACGACGGCGATGTGCGCATCCACGGGGGCGGGCGCATCGCGGGCAACCTGGTGGTCTTTAGCGGCGAAGTCACGATCGACGCGGGCGGCAGCGTGGGCGGCGACGTCACGGCCTACAGCGGCGACGTGGACATTTCCGGCACGATTGGCGGTCATCTGTCCTGCCTGAGCGGCGACATTAGTCTCGAGTCGCCGGCGCGCGTCGAAGGGGACGTGAGCGCGCTGGCGGGCGACATCGAGCGGGCGGAAGGGGCCTATGTGGGCGGCAATATCGTCCAGGGGCCGAGCTTCCGGATGCCGGCCGTGCCGGACGCGCCCGGCTATGATTTCTCTGCCGCGCCCCGCCCCAATGCGCTGGCGGGCATCTTGGGGTTCTTCCTGCGCCTCATCAGCGCGGTCCTGATTACCGGGGTGGTGGCGTTGGTCGCCGGGGTGGTGGTCTATGCCCAGCCGAATCTGGTGGCGCGCACACGGCAGACGCTGGCCGAGCAGACCGCGCTCAGCTTTGTGATCGGGCTGTTCGGCAACATGACGCTGATCTTCTTGGCCGGGCTGTTGGCCGTGACGGTCTGCTTCCTGCCCCTGGCGCTGATTCCCATGTTGGCGGTGATGGCGTTCAACGTGGTGGGCTGGACGGTGGCGTCGCAACTGGTGGGTGAGCGTGTGGTGCGCGGTCTGAAGCTGAGTGTCCAGCCCGCGCTGACGGTGGCGATCGGGGCCGTGGTGATCACGGGCGGGGCGGCGCTTCTGTGGGCCTTCGGCGGCTGCTTCCGGCTGCTGGGCTTCCTGTTTGTCCTGGGCGTGTCGGCCTTTGGCACGGGCGCGGTGGTTGTGCCCTATCTCAACCGGCGCTCACGGGGCGGTGGGGCTTCGACGGTGGGCAGTGTCGCGCCGTCCGCGGCGGTGTGGACGCCCGCGGCCGCGGGGCCGGTTGCGCCGGAGCCGGTCGAGACGGATGTGGCCGCGCCGGTAGACTATATGACCGCGCAAGAGGTGAACCTGGAGCAGGAACGGGCGCAGGAGGATGACTTCACGGTCATCAACGGGATCGGCGCGGCGTTCGAGCGGCGACTCAAGGCCGCCGGGGTACGCACCTTTGCCGAGTTAGCCGCGCTGACGCCGGAGCAGGTCGCCGAGATCATCGGTTGGCCGGTGGAGCGGGTAATCCGCACCGAACTGCTCGACCAGGCCGCGCAACTCGCCAAGCGCAGTTGAGGAGTTGCCCGTTAACCGAAAACCGCCGGGGCTGTCAAGGGTCCCGGCGGTTCTTTGATTGGCGAGGGGTCACACCGTGGTCGGCGGCGAGGTGGGGAGCGCGGGCGCGAGGGCCTTAGCCAACTCGCCCACTTCAGCGGAGAGTCCAGGCTCGGCGGCCTCACCGCGCCGCGCCAAGCGCCGCTTGTGTTGGGCATACTCGACCAATAGCTGGCGGCGGTGGCGCATATTTCGGGTCTTGGCGACGCGCTTGGGATTGCGCCAACGTCCCGTGAGTTCGTCTAGCTCCTGTTGCGTCAGCAGGCTGCCCACCTCAGGGGCAAGCTCGGCCTGGATGACGCTCTGCTCGTGCTGCCACGAAAGCCCAATGGCGATGAGGGTGAGCGCCAAGCCCAACCCCGCGACGATCAGGCTGAGGCCGAACCCGGCCGCGTTGATGGCGGTGATGCCCGCGCCGAAATTGTGCAGCGCATGGACGACAATGGCCGCGGCAAGGCCGAACAGGATGAGCGGGCCGCGCTGCCGCCGGTTGCGGGCCAGCCCCAACCCCAGGCCGGTAAGCCCGGTGTAGAAGGCGTGATTCAGGCCGAAGACGACGGCGCGCAGCACAATCAGCACACTCATGGCCCCAAGACCGCCCTCATCATAGGCCCCAACGAAGTAGAAGAAGTTCTCTGTCATGGCAAAGCCAAAGCCGACCAGCGCGCCGTACATGATGCCGTCGAGCACGCCGTCAAACTCCTGCCGCTTCCAGTAGAAGATCGCGAGCAGCGCCAGCCCTTTGGCAACTTCCTCCACGACGGGCGCGACAATCGCGCCCGAAACCATTTCTTCGGCCAGCGACCCAGGGCTGCTGACGAACGGTGCGCCGATGAGCACCTCGGCGATGAGGCTGGCGACGACGGCCGGGATCGCGCCCCAAATGAACGCAACCGCGGCCAGCCAAAGCGGTTCGCGCTCATAGCGGTCGGCCCAATAGAAGAGACCCACATAGGCCAGGGTGGGCGCAACGGCGGCGATCAGACTGATGAGCAGCGCCAAGAGCATGGTGGCTATCCTTGCGTGTCGCGGTGAGTGGGTGGTACACCGGCCATTTTGCCTGGTCCGACGGCGGCGCGCAAATCGGTGGCGGCCAACCAACGGGCCGGTCCCAACCTGGAACCGGCCCGTGTAGAAGCAATCTTGCTGTCATGCTGAGCGTAGCGAAGCATCCCCTATGCCGGTGCGAGGGGGACCCTTCGCACTCAAAGAGGCTCCCGGCTCAGGGTGACGGAGTTACAGACAGCGCGTTACGGCGTCGGCGTCGCCACGGGAGACGCCGACGGACTGGGAACAGCCGCGGCAGGCGTCGCCACGGTGGTCGGGGTGGGCGTCGGCGCGGCGGCATCGGCGGGCGCAGCCTCGGTCGCGGCGTCGGTGGCTTCGGGCTGGGCCAGGTAGTCGGCGCGCTGTTTCGTCGCGAACTCGTCGCCGGTGAACGCGGCCAGCAGTACATAGTAGGGCGAGTCCGACGACTTGAAGTAGTAGACGTTGCGCTCGGCGTCCTTCGCTCCCAGCGTCAGGGTCGTGGTCTTCTCGCCGCCGTCGGCGTGCTTCGCCGTGACGGTGACTGTAGCCAGCGGGTCGGCCAGCCCATACTCGGGCTTCTCGGTCTTGCCCAAGGCCGTGTTCAGGTTGATGGCCGCGATGCGGCTCATCAGCGTGGCGATGTTGGCCGAACTCGCCTGCTCTCCCTCGGCCAGGTCGGTCAGCGTCCATTCGTTGTCGCCGGTGGGCACGAAGGTGAGCGCGCCGCCCGCGTTCCGCATCGTGACGGTCAGGATGTCGGCCGTCGCGACGTTGAAGTAGGCCACGTCGATCCAGCCGGTCGCGACCGGCTGCAGGTCCCAACTGGTGACGGCCCCGGTCAGATAGGTGGCATCTTCGCCCGCCGCGCGCACGTGTGTGGCGCTCGCGCCGCCGGAAGAACCGATGTAGAGTGTCTGCACGCCCGCCGCGGTCGTAAGATCGAGTTTGCGTAAGAAGGAGGCGTCGCCCACCTGCAAGCGGTTATGGCTGGCCGGCGTGGCGGCGACCAGGCGGTCGGCCTTGATGGCGACCAGTTTATCGAGCAGGGCGGTGATCGCGTCGGCCTTAGCGGGATAGCCGTCCGTGCCCGCCAGCGTCCAGCCGTCGCCACTGCGCTCCAGCGACACGCTGCGGTCGGTGTCATCGGCGATGGTTAGGCCGGTGATGGCGTCCGTGGTCAAGTCGCCCAGCAGCGGGCCGCCGCTGCCGCTTGCCGCGGCGCGCGGCCAATAGACCAGCGCCGCCAGCGCGATCTGCACGACGAGGACCACGGCCAAGACCAGGCTGAGGCGGTTGGACGCCAAAGAATGGGGCATCTTAGCTGCGCTCAAGGGTCACCTCCTGTTCGGTTTTTTCGGGCAGCGCGCCGGTCAGTTGCATGGGACGTTCGCCACGGCGGCGCGACGACCACCACAGGCCGATCAGCACGAGCGCGACCAGGGCAAAGCCGTAGTTGGCGAACTCCCACATGCTCTGTTCTTCCTCCGTCAGCGGCGTGAGGACACGCGTCGCCGACCCGCGTGAACGGATCGCGAGCAGGTCCAGGTCCTCTACGGACCAATCGACCGCGTTCTGGACCAACTGCAAGCTGTTCAGGTAGCGGTCGGCGGCAAGCTGCGACGAGATCTGGAACACCGTGTCGTTGATGAAGTCGCCGCTGCCGATCACCGTCAGGCGGGCCGTCGCCGGCGATTGCGCCACTGTGCCGCTAGGCGGCGCGGCCGCGGTCTGGCCGGCCGTCGCTTCCGGCGTGGGGATCGCCTTGCCCGCGAAGTAGCTGTCAAAGCTGCCGATGATGGACGCGGCCAACGGCTGTTTGGCGCGCTCCTCTCCGGCGGGGAAGCCGTACTCCGGATATGTGTTCGGGTCGGGCTGAATATTCAGGTCGCTGCGCAGCCACGCTTGGTCGGTGGACTCCAGCAGCGTCGTCACGGTGCGCGTAGCGTTCTTGGTGGCGTCGATGCGGACCGGCGACACCCAGTTGAGCGTCACCGCGGACAAGCTCGCCAGCATGGGGCTGCCCGTCGCCATGCCATCGGTGCGCACGTCCACGAAGTAGGGATAGGGCAGCGACTGGATTTCCTGCACCGTATACGTGCCGACGTTGCGGTTCACGGCGATGGGGAACGCCTCGTTCTGGGGGTCCATCACCAGCGTGTTTTCCACGGTGACGCCATAGTGGGCCAGCATGTCACCCAGACCGTCCTCGATGGGCGTCAGCGCCAGCCCGCCGCTGAATGGGTCGGTGGTCACGCGGAAGCTGCTGCCGGCCACGATGACCGCGCCCCCGCGCATGAGGAACTGGTCCACGGCAAAACGCTGCATGTCCGTCATGCCCTGTGGCGCGACGACCAGCAAGACGTCCACGTCCGCCGGAACCTGGCCGTCCGCCAAGTCGAGCAGGCGTACTTCATAATCCTGGGAGAGTTGTTGGTAGAGCGTGTCCCAGGTGGTGAAGGGCTGCTGCTGCGTCTGGCCGAACTGGGCCATAGTCGGGTCGGGGGCGATCACGGGCCGCCACAGACCGACCACTTCCAGGAAGCCGGACGAGAAGCGCTTCATCCCGGCTTCGAGACTCTGGCGGACGGCCGCCTCGGTCATGTCGCCGCTGGGATAGACGATCTGCACCTGGTTGCCTACCTGGAGCAGCAGCGCCAAGTAGTAGGTGGTGGAATCAAACAACGAGGCCGCATAGGGCTGGAGACCGTAGCCGTCCAACAGCGCGTCGCGGTTCAGGCGTGCGTCGGGCGCATCGGGGTCGATTTCCTCGAAGCTGAACTGGTCGCCCGCGGCTTGTTCCAGGTCGGCAGCGACCTTACGGATGGTGTCGGGCGCGGTCGCGAGGTCCGCGGGCAGGGTGTTGGGCGTCACGATCAGCGTCGCCTGCGCCGGTGAAGGGAGCGCGGCCAAGATGGAATCCAGGTCCTGGAAGCCATACACGGCCCGATTAGTGGCGCGCGTCAGGTCGTATTCCAGGTTGCGCAGGCGCACGTCAAGCTGGCCGTCGCGGAAGGCTTCCACTTCGATCAGGTCGCGGAAGTTGATCACCTGATTTTGATCGCCGTAACGGACGAGGATGTCGAAGTAGGCATTGACCAGCGACGATTCGTAGCGTCCGGCGATCTGGAAGGGGGTGGGCTGGATGCCGTAGGTCTGATTCGCCTCGACCTCCAGATCCGGGTTCTGCGCCGGGTCCACGACCTCGATGTTCACCTTACCGTTCCCCGCGACCTGGTATTCGGCCAGCATGTCTTCGATATTGGGGACCAGCGGGGCCAACAGTGGATGCGTGCGCTCGCTGAAGTAGGCGCGGATGAGCAGCGGCTCTTGCAGCGTGGACAGCAGGTTGCGTGTGGTGGGCGAGAGGGTGTATTCCCGCTGCTGCGTCAAGTCGAGCCGGGCGCGGGTCAGGGGATACAGCCAAAGGTTGAGCACGAGTAAGTTGAGCGTGATCAGGCTGACCGCGGTCAGCGCGTTGCGCCGATAGGCCGCCGTGTTGTGGCCGCTGCTCCAGCGCAGGCTGTCTAGCGACACCACGTTGAGCGTGAGAAAGAGCGCGGTGAGCGACAGGTAATAGACCAGGTCGCGCAGGTCCACGACGCCACGTTCGATACTCTCGAAACGGCTCCCGGTAGCGAGGGCGCGCAGGATACTGCCGACCGTCTCGCCGGTGAACTCGGTGACGGCGCGCGCGCCGACGAGATAGAGCATCCCGCCGATCACGACGGTGATGATCAGCGCCACCAGTTCGTTGCGGGTGCGGGATGACACAAAGAGGCCCAAGCTGGCATAGGCGGCGGCCATGAGCAGCGCAGCCAAATAGCCGCCGATCACCGGACCCCAGTCCAGGTTGCCCAGCATGGCGACGGTGACGGGCAGCGAGAAGGTCAGCGCGAGCGCCAGGGCGACTAGCGCCAGCACGGCCAGAAACTTGCCCAACACCAACTGGTAGTGGCGAACGGGCAGCGTCAGCAGGATTTCCAGCGTGCCGCTTTGGTTTTCCTGGCTCCATTGGCGCATGGTCAGCGCGGCGACCAGGAATACCAGGAGCAGCGGCATCCAACGGAACAGCGGGCGAACGTCGGCGACGCCGCGCGCAAAGAAGGTGTCTACCCAAAAGAAGGTGAACAGACTCGCCGCGAGAAAGACCCCGATGAAGATCAGGGCCATCGGCGAGCCGAAATAGGCGTTCATCTCCTTGCGGGTGATGGCGAGGATTTGCTTCATGCGACCAACTCCCCTTGCGTGACCTGGCTTTGAACAGCCTGCGAGGTCGTGACCAGGCTATTGAACACGCTCTCCAACGTCTTGACGTCGCGGCGGATTTCGCGCACGGGCCAAGCCTCCTGGCGCGCCAGGGCGAAGATCGCCGGGCATAGGTCAACGCCCTCAGTGCCGGCGATCCGATAGGCCGGGAAGCCGTCCAGCGAGCGCATGGCTTCCAGCCCCTTGACCCCGGCGACCGCCGCCAACTGCTTGTCCAGACCGGCGACCGGCTGCTGCAGCACCAGGATGGCGTCGGCGGTGGCGGCCAACTCGGAGAGGCGGGCGTCGGCGCGAATCTCGCCGTTGAGCACCATAATCACGCGGTCGCAGATCGCCTCTACCTCGGACAAGATATGGGTGGAGAAGAGGATCGTGCTGTGGCGGGCCAACCGCTGGATAAGGCGGCGGATTTACACGATCTGGGTGGGGTCCAGGCCAATCGTCGGCTCATCCAGGATCAGCAGCTTGGGCCGGTGGAGGATTGCTTGGGCGAGGCCGACACGCTGGCGGAAGCCTTTGGAGAGTTGCCCGATGGGCCGCGTTAGATGATTGGTGAGGTTGGTGGCGTAGACCGCCTCGGAGATGGCCTCGACCTGGGCGTCGGCGGGGATCTCACGCAACTCGGCGATCAACCGCAGATAGCGCTGTACGGTCAGTTCCGGGTAGAGCGGCGCGCTTTCGGGTAGGTAGCCCAGCCGTTGCTGGACTTCGCGCGTCTGGGTGAGGACATCCAACCCGTCAATGCGAACTTCCCCGCCGTCGGGCTGCAAATAGCCCGTGAGAATCTTGATCGTGGTGGTCTTGCCTGCGCCGTTAGGGCCGAGCAAACCGACGATCTCGCCCTCTCTGAGGCTAAAGGACACATCACGCAATGCCTGGACCGGGCCATAAGATTTTGTCAGGTTGCGCGCTTCGATCATCGCAAATCCCTTCCCTTGAGCTTGCGTGCGAACCGTGGGGTGACGGCCCGCGCATGGTTGGACCGGCAGCCACCCTGCCGGTCGCGCAAAGCAATGACGGCGAGCATAGTACACCTCCTGACAACGGTTACGCCGCAGGAGGTGATCATCGCGCCGGAGATGACATTAGCATACACCGAAAGTATAAGAGGAGTATTAGAAGGAAGCCAAGAAGATAAAATTCTGCTTAATCTCGAAGGCGGGCGCGCGCCCGGCACACATAACGGCCCCATTTCGTGTTAACGAAACGGGGCCGGGCACTGGCGGAGAGGGAGGGATTTGAACCCTCGAGGGTGTGAACCCTACTCGTTTTCGA
>CAYJQA010000173.1:0-9731 GCA_964372065.1 uncultured Litorilinea sp. | reverse complement strand
GTCTATGATAGCGCAAATCGGGGCGGGGCGCATGGGCGATTTCGCCGCGGGCAGGCCGCCGCAGGGAAGAGGATTGAAATTCCGGATTGAAATGCTGTCTGTAGATCGTAAACTCTCTAGCTTCTATTCCGCAGAGGAGGGCCGACATGACCGGAACCGTGAACAGACCGCTTATCGCCGTGGTGATGGGAGACGCAGCAGGCATCGGTCCTGAGTTGGTGTTGAAGACGATGCAAAATAAAGCACTAACGTCGAGGGGTTCATTCCTCGTGCTCGGCAGTATGCATGTGCTGAAACAAGCCGCCGCCGCGATGCATGATGACGCGGCATCCTTCGTGGCGGTTGAGTCAATCGACCAGGCGCGCGAGGTTGCGGACGGGATACCCGTGCTCGAGTGCGAGATCGAGCGGAACGCGGATTTTCGGTGGGGTGAGTCGAATGCGATCAATGGGGCCAACGCCATTGCCCAGATCAGGAAAGCAGTGGAGCTTGCTATGGCGAATGAGGTGGACGGCGTGGTCATCGGGCCGTTGAACAAGGAGGCGATGCATAAGGCCGGCTTCAAGCTCCCGGACGAGATCGCATTCGTCGGCGAGCTTACGGGGACCAAGGTGAGAACAGTGGTGACCTGGCATGGGATCTACCGTTCTTCCGTGACCGGCCACGTACCGTTGCGCGCCGTGCCCGATCTGATGACCCAGGACCGCATCGTCCCGGTGATCCGCAATCTGTGGGATACGATGAGCAATCTTGGCGTCGAATCACGGCGGATTGGGGTTGCCGGCCTGAATCCCCATGCCGGCGAGGACGGCGCTTTTGGCGATGAGGAAATCGAGGTGATCACACCGGCGATTGAAGTGGCGCGCGCCGCCGGTATCAGCATCTCAGGTCCGCATCCTGCCGACACGATCTTTGTCCGCGCCATGCGGGGTGAGTTCAACGGCATCGTGTTCATGTACCATGATCAGGGCAACACGCCCATGAAGACCGCCGGTTTCGGTGAAGGCGTCATCCTGTACACTGGTCTGTCGTTTCCGTGCGCCGGTCCGGCGCATGGATCAGCCTACGAAATCGCGGGGCAGGGCAAGGCGGATCCCAGTGGCCTGCTAAACACCTTGGCGATGACACTCGACCTATGCACAAGTCGGCGCTAGGCGTGTAGTCCCCTGGTAGGGCGGTATGGTGTCTGCCCAAGACGGGCGGCAACAATGGAACAACCAATTCACGCTCGTCGTGTACGCTGAACCAATTCCGGCCATGCCCTCTTAGCGCCGGTGCTGGTGCGCGGCGTCAATCGCAGTCTTCAGGTTGTCCCACGGCGTATCGCTGGGGATCGTGCAGTCCGCGCCTAGAATGAAGCGTTCCGGCGCCTGGGCGAGCACGCTGTGCGCGGCGGCGCGGATTTCCGCCGCGCTGCCCGTGGCGATCACGCCCTTGCGTTCCAACCCACCCATGTAGGGCCGGCCAAATAGCTGCGCGACCTCGGTAGGCAGCAGTGTCCGGTCGCCCAGCGTCAGACTGCAATTCACGACATGACCGGGGTAATCCAAGAAGGGCGTCAGGTCGCCGTAGCCGCCTACATAATCGCAGATGTGGAGGATGTTAAATGTGCAATCCTTGATTTCATCCCACACGGCCAGATCAGTGGGCTTGATGTAGCGCGGGAAGAAGTCTGCGCCGCCAAAGCGGAACGTCTCCCCGCCCTGGGTCGAGACATAGAAGCCATCCACCCCGGCGCGCAGGCAGCCACGCACCAGGTTCAGCTCGTTTTCCGTCATGGTCGCCAGCCCCTTAACGACCGCGTCCGGGTTCTCGCGCAGGTGCTGGGCCAAGTCCACGTCGCGGGCAAGCTGCATCGCCAGCATGAACGGCGAATACAGCGTCATCACGACCAGCGCCTCATCGTGTGCCGCCTTAACCAGCCCTTCGACCACACGCAGCGTCGGTTCAAAGAACGATGCCGGGTACAGTGGGATCTGCGCCCAAGCGTCGGCCTTGTTGATCGGGGGCGCAGGCGGCAAGCTCTGTTCATATTGGATCTTTACGAAATCCATCCCCGTTGCGCGGAAATACTCCAGGTGCTTGTCCACCGCGGCCTGGCCCACATGGTGGGCACGGTCGAAGTGCATGAAGAAGGCCGCCGGCGTGTAATCCGGTGACGTTCCACCGTGAATCAGATCCAGAAGTGCATCGCGCTTGTTCATGCTTCTCATTCCTTGCTTGTTCAGGGCCAGCGTGTCAGAAGGAGGGCCGCGGCGGGCCCCTCTCGTTGTTCCGGCAGAGGAGGTTTTCAATAGTCTAGCACACTTGGCTCACAAGATAATTGCACCACGCCGGGGATTTCTGTTCAGCCGCGCTCCTGGTCGGCAATTGCTCCGCGAACCGACTTCCCGGCGCACTGGTGTTAGCTGCGACCTCGCCTTCGGGCAGTATCTGCCAAGAGTTATGTCCTGCGGTTTTCGAAATAGAAACGCATGGAAAGAAAGCGCCGTGGCGCGGCTGGATCAAAATGATAGAGCGCCGAGCAGGCGCGCCGTCTAGTTGTTGAGGATCAGCGGCAGGCAGAAGTAGTTCGACTGTTCCCCACGCTCGTAGATGGCGACGCGCGTCTCGTCGCATTCGGCATCACCGGCGCGTCGCACAAGCTGGACGGTGTTGGCGGTCAGCCGTTGTATGTGTGTGCCGCGCAAGGCTCCGTTCGCTTCGTCGCCCCCGGCCCACATCTGATGGATGCCCGCGCCGCCGACGGCCGTATCGTGGCACTCGGCGCGTACCGTTAGCTGGTTGGGGTCGTAGTTCAAGTTGTGGTTGAAGGTGAACGCGCTCCCTGCCGCAATGGCCTGCCAGCCGCCCAACGCGTCGAAGCTGTCATAGGCGGGCGGCACGGCCTCCAAGACGACCACCCGGATTTCCTCGACCCACGTGTCGTCGGGCCGCCGAAAGACCGAGACCTCATTGTCCGTCAGCCGAAACCAGTACGCGCCGAGTTCGTCGTCCCCGTCCGTCAGACCGCCGAAGGCGTACTGATGGATGCCTAAAGTCGGGTGGCGGAACCACACGGCGACGGCCAAATCGGTCGCCGTGACGCCCAGGCCGTGGTCAAACGTCTTCACGGCGTTGGGGGCGACGGCGGAGATGGTCTGCCAACCGCTGTCAAAGCCCGGTGTGGGCGCGACCCAAACCCGGACACTGACTTGGTCGACTAGCTGGTCGTTGGCCAGGCGATGGACCATGATGGTGTTGGCCGTGAGATTGTGCCAATAGGCGCCGTGCCACGTGGACGTAGGCGTGGACATTTCGTTGCCGCCAAAGTTGACGCGGTGGATGCCACGGCTGTCGGCATCCGTGGCCGTGTCCTTGAACCACAACTCCACGGAGAGTTGCTCCGCGGCAACGTTGAGGTTGTGGTTGAACGTAATCGTCTGATTCTGGGTGATATTCGTCCAGCCGCTGGACCAGGCGTTGGCGGTGGGTGCGTTGGGGCTGGACACGGTGGGGGAGGCGTCCACACCGGCGTGGGCGTGGGCGACGAGGAGCAGCGGTACAATCAGGATGGCAATCAGGGCCAAGCAGCGGATGGATGTGCGGTTGCGGGGCATGGTGGATTCTCCTCAATGTATGGTCTTCACACCAAGTAGATAGGTTGATCCTTCCTAGCATTAGCAGTTATCAACGACCCCGGCGGCGCGATCATTGGTTCAGCCATGACGGCGCAACTGTCGCCTGCCGCCGTCATTCTGGTTCCCATACACGTATCATACACCCGTTTGGCGCGCCGCGTTGCCGCATGTCACAACATGCGGCAACGCGGAAATTCGCGCAGCGGAGTGATCAAGCGCCGGTCAGTCCTGTCCCGGCGCGGCCGCCCCGGCCAGGGTTTGCATCCACGGCAAATGCTCGGCATAGTGGCCGGCGCTGTTGACGTAGATCTCGTACAGGGCGGGCGGGCCGTCGTCGCCTTTGTGCGGCTCGCTCGGCAGATAGTGGCGATAGGATAGTCGTAGGGCATCGTCGTCGAGCGGCGCGATCAACGCCAGCAAGTCCTGGTGAACTTGGCGGAAGTCGGCCAACACGTCGGCAAGCGCGGCGTCTTTGGTTCGCCGGTAGATGATATCGTTGATCTCGTCGAAGTTGCCGCGCCAAAAAACGGCTTCATCTACGCCCAGTCCTTCATGGCGCGGCTTGCTCTGCAGGAAGAAGACCGCGGTGCGCTCCCAGGCCATCAAATGGATGACGTGGTCTTTGACCGTCCAGCCCTGGGGATCGTGGGGGACGGTCATTTGTGCCGCGGTGAATTGGCCGAGAACGGCTTGCAGGTCGCGCCATTCCCGGTCAAGCCTTGCGAGTAGTTCGGCCTTAGTGGTGATCTGGGGTTGGGTCATGCGCGTTTCCTTTCTGGTGTAAAGGGTGCACGGCCGCTTAGCGGCTGTGTACCTGCGTCAACAACTCGTCCACGCGCGCATCCGGCGTGGTGGTCCAGGTGGTGGCCCCGGTACAGAGGGCGGCTTTTCCTTTAAGCGTCATTTGCGCTGCTAGGGCGACCGGATCGAGCGACACGGTTTCCTCCTTGTGGGGCTATGGTCGGCGACGGAGTAGCGTCGTGTCTCGCGCGGTTGCGTCTCGCCGGGGCAGGGCCGGTGGGCACATCTGGATCATGCCAGGCGCGGGCGGCGCGCGCAAGCTGTGGCCGCAACGGTTGCCGGGCGGCCAGGACCATAGGCGCATGGCAGATTCTTGGCTGGATCGGTTTGCCGGTACAATGCAAACGTTGTGCGCACGCAACGAGATGCTTATGGGTCAACCCTTTTTGCCGAGAGGCTAGAGAAGAGTAGGTCATGCGAGTTCTGATTACGGGCGGGACGGGATCGGTCGGGCACGCGACAGTCGAACGGTTCGTGCAGCACGGCTGGGATGTGCGCGTGATCGGTCGCCGGGCCGGGTTTGAGATTCCCGGCGCGGAGTACCAGGTCTGTGACATCACCAACTACGACGCCGTGCGCGAGCAGATGCGCGGCTTCGACACGGTGGTGCATCTGGCCGCGGTGCCCAACCCGCGCGTCGTGCCGGGGCCGGAGGTCTTTCACATCAACACGCTGGGGACCTTCAATATCTATGAGGCAGCCGCCGCGGAAGGTATTGGCAAACTGGTGCAGGCCAGCTCCATCAACGCGTTTGGCTGCTTTTGGGGCAATACCGACATCACGCCCCAGTATCTACCCATCGACGAAGCGCATCCTACCTACACCACCGACGTCTATTCGTTCTCCAAGGGCGTGATCGAGTCCATCGGCGATTACTACTGGCGGCGCGCCGGCATCTCCAGCGTGGCGCTGCGGCTGCCCGCGGTCTGGACCAAGGTCCGCATGGAGGATCCGGAAGCGCGGCAGCGGCGGGCGCACACGCGTGCGCTGCTGGACGAGCTGGCCGCGCTCTCCGACGACGAACGGCTGGCCCGCGTGGAGAAGGCGCGCCAGGTGGTGATCGCGCGGCGGCAGGAGAAGATCATGGAGTATCCCGCCGCGGCCCAGGGCTGGCAGCCGGGCATGTTTGGCGACGACCCGCTCAACTATGCCTACAACTATGACCGGCTCAACTTCTGGGCCTATGTGGACGAGAAGGACTCGGCCCAGTCCATCGAGAAGGGGCTGACCGCCGACTACGAGGGCAGCCACGAGTTGTTCATCAACGCGGCGACGAACTGGTTGGATTACGACGCCAATACGCTGGCGCGCATCTTCTTCCCGGAGATCGACGCGGACAAGGTCAAGTTGACGGGCAACGAGGCGCTGGTGAGCATCGCCGAGGCGCGCCGCCTGATCGGCTTCGACCCGGAGTACACCGTGCAGCAGTAAGGCGTAAGCAGGCCGGGGATTGTCCTATGGCTTAAGGGACGGTCTCCGGCTTATTCTGTCCTGTGTTGCGCGCGATAGCGAATGAAGTGATAGCCGGCATCGAAATTGGAGAGAAGCCCTGCCGAAGCCCCAAATTCCAGGTGTGAAACTGCTCACAAAGGGAATATACTGGGAATAGCCATGCGATTCGATCCACACACCCTTCATTGCCGCAAGGAGCGAATATGCGATTCCCCATTGTCTGCCTATGGCGCAGGACCTCCCTTCTCTTCTTAGTCGTCGTCGGCTCGATTCTGTTTGCGGGCATGTGGTTTGGCTTGGCCGGAAGCACACCTGTCGCGTCCGCCACGCGTGCGGCGGACGCGGGCTTGGCGTGGGAGCCGCTGGGCGGTCCCGTGGGGCCAGGCGGTCAGGGCAATGCGGTGGCGGTGAACCCGGCCGTCGCCGGCGAAGTCTACGTGGCGCTGATTCCCAACGGTGCGGACGAGATCGGCCCGACCACCGTCTACCATTCCGATGACGCCGCGGATAGCTGGACCCCCGTCTTGTCCACGACGATTGCGCTGCATGCGCTGGCCGTGCGTGAGAATGTGGCGCTGGCCGCCGGCTTTACGCCGGTATCGGGCGTGATCGCCTACCGGAGCAGCGATGCCGGTCTGACCTGGCGCGCGAGTTACACCCTGCCCGTGCGGGGCGGCTGGCTCGGCCTATCGATTCACCCCACCGACACGCTGGCGGCCCTAGCGGGCGGGCTGGAGTTTGACGGCGATGGTCGTATGCAGGGCCGGGTCTACGCTACCGCCGACGGCGGCGAAAGCTGGTCGCCGCGGCTGCAACTCGCCGTCCCCGGCGTTGATGTCCGCGTGACCGCGGCGCTGATCCATCCGCTTTCGCCGACGATCCAGTTCGTCGCGGCGGCGACCGGTGGCGACGCGGTGATCTGGCGCAGCGCCAACAGCGGCGTCGCCTGGACCGCCGTGTATACCCTCACGAACACCCTTGTGCGCTCGCTGGCAGCCCACCCGGAGCAGCCCAACCTGCTGTATGCGGGCGCCGGCGATAGCGTTTTCGGCGGGTCACCCGCCGCCATCTATCGCAGCGAGGATGGCGGGCTGACCTGGGCCAAAGTGCATGAACCTGGCACCTTTGTGGCCGTGGCGCCGTCGGCCGTGGTGGCGGCGACGACCTGGGGCCAGACTTTTCGCAGCACCGCGCACGGCGATCCTGGCAGTTGGACGGAGGTCGCGGGGTCCGATAGCGCGTCGGCGCTGGTGGTGGAGTATCCGCCCGCGGTGCATGTGGCGTCGGCGACCCCGTTGAGCCTCACGTCGGCCACCTACTATCTGGGTGCGCGCGAGTGGGGCGTGCAAAAGAGTCTGGACGCGGGCGATACCTGGGCCAACCAGAACAATGGTTTACAGATGCTGGTGCGCCCGCGCAACATCGCCGTGAATCCGGCTAACCCGGCGCAGATGTACGCCGCGGCCGGGTGTGGGGGCGGCCATGTCTCGCAAAATGGCGGGCAAAGCTGGGCTGCGGTAGACTACATTTCCGGCTGTATGGGCGGCTTTGCCTTTGACCCCGCCGACCCGTCGATCGTCTTTGGCGCCGGTTTTGACGATTCCGCCGGCGCGCTGGCGCGCAGCGATGACGGTGGGCTGACCTTTACACGTGTCTATACCGCGCCCCATGTCAAGTCGGACCGCAGTGGGGGCGGCGAGCAACTCTTCGCCATCGTCTCCGCGCCGCTTAGCCCCACGCTCGTCTTGGCGGGTGGTGAAGATAATCCCGCCGGCGAATCAAACTATGGTGTCATTCTGCGCAGCGTGGACCGCGGGGTGAACTGGACGCGGGCGGCCAAGGTGGTGGGTGGCGCCGTCGAAGTCTTGGCCATCGATCCCACTGACGTCCGCCGCGCCTGGGCTGGGGGGCGCGCCTGTGGTCAGGACGACTGCGGCGGCTTTGTGTTGCGCAGCATCGACGCGGGGCAAACCTGGACGGTTACGTTGGTCACTTCCGACACCGTGGCGTCGTTGGCCTATGACCGCTTTACCGGCGCGCTCTATGTGGGCGACCGTACCTATACGGTCCACAAGAGTGAAGACGGCGGCGAGCAGTGGAGCGTCGTACGCACGGCGAACTCGGCGCAAGGCGTGGTGAGCGGGTTCCTGGTTGTCACCGACCCCTATTTCCCGGACCGGGTGATTCTGGCCGGCTATGGGTATGTGACCGAAAGCCGCGACGGCGGCGCGACTTGGTCGGACGCAATCATCAATCTGGGGACACCGTCCATGGGGGCGGGCGCACTGACCATTGACCTGGGACGCGAGACGCAAACGATCTACGGCGGCTATAGCGGGGTGTGGCGCTTTGCGCGACCGGGGCCGTCGTTTGTCCAACTGCCGGAACTGACCAAGCAGTAGACCGTTTTAGTCGCCTTCCTGCGTGACTTCGATCATGGGCGGTTGGCGTAGCGTCTGATAGACCACGCAGTAGCGTTCGGTAAGGCGGATGAGCGTCGCCAGTTGTTCTTCGCCCGCGTCGGTGTCCGGGTCGAAGTGAAGCCGGATGCGCTGGAAACCGACCGGCGCATCCTTGGCGACGCCGAGCGTGCCGCGGAAGTCCAGGTCGCCCTCGGCGCGCACGACGGCGTCGCGCAGTTCGACGCCGATGGCGGTGGCGACGGCGTTGAGCGTCACCCCGGCACAGGCGACCAGGGCTTGCAGCAGCATGTCGCCGGAGCAGACGCTTAGCCCGTCGCCGCCGGTGGCAGGATGCAACCCCGCTGCCACCAGCGCCCGCCCCGTCTGTACGCTGCACGTGACGCCTTCGCCCAACCGCCCGTGCGCCGTGAGCGTGATGCGCGCGGCGTCAGGCTGTTCGCGATAATGCTGCTTCAGCGGCGCTTGGATGGCGCGCAGGTCTTCCGTGTTCATGCTGCTCTCCTGGAATGCGGTGTCTATTCGCGCCGGTTGCGCGAGTACCGCACGTGCGGCGCAACGGCGAGAGCGCCCGATGAATGGCGGTCGTACGCCAAGATGTGCGGTTGGAAAACCGCACCTACGACGAGGCCACGGCGCTTGACGCAGTCACGCGCATGTTGGCGAGCAAGAAGCCGGACGCGATCAGGCTGACGACGGTGAAGGCCGACCAGAACGGCGTCCAGTCATACGCGCCGGGCAGCCCCGCCAGGTCCACGAAGATACCCATGCAGATGAGCGCGAGGGTGTAGGCGCTGGTCTTGACCATGATGATTACGGCGGCGACATAGCCCCAGGGGCGGCGCTGCCAGAGCAGGATTGCCGATAGGACGAGGATCGGGACCAGCACCGACAGGTCCAGCGCATAGACCACGGCGATGGGGAGTTCGGCGTCGACGAGATCCTGGGGGAGTTGGCCGGTCAAGACAAAGCTAAACGCCCGCGTGCCCCAGTTGCCGCCCAAGAAAAGCGCCACAAAGAGCATGTAGCCCGCGATCCAGCGCACAGGCGTGCGCGGGCGGAAGGTCGCGGCGATGGCCGCGGCATCGAGCCGGGGTAGAACCAGCAGCAGCGCCAGCAGCGAGCAGGCCACGATCGCAGCATAGATCAAGAAGTGTTTGTTGAAGACCGCGCCAAAGAGGTAGAAGGCGTAGTTATAGAGCATGTAGCCCAACATGCCCATCCAGAGCAGCCGGGCGCGTGGCCCGTTGCGGGGGGACACAACCAGCGCGCCGATCAGCAGCGGCACGGCGACCACCAGCGTGACCAGGTCGTTGCCGCGCAGTTGGGCGGTGATCCAAGCTTTGTTGAGATAGACCGCCGTAAACAACAGACCGCCGCCCGCGGCGACGACGGCCAAGAGCACGACAAGCCACGACAGGACATAGGCGGGTCGGAG
>CAYJQA010000172.1:0-9742 GCA_964372065.1 uncultured Litorilinea sp. | reverse complement strand
TGGTGAGGTTGGCGCGCGTGTATGGGGTGACGACCGACTATCTGTTGGGCGTGGAAGCGGGGCCTGCGATGCCGCGCGATCCCTATGCGGAGGAGTTGGCGGCGATCCTGGGTGAGTTGGGCGAGGCGGATAAGGCGGCGCTGGTGGAGATGGGCCAGGCACTGCGGCGGTTGGCGCGCACACGGCAGGGGTCGGCGCTGGAGCAGGTGTTCAGCCAGTTGATGGGCGAGGTGGAGGCGGCGGTGGGCGTGGACGCGGCCGAGGCGCTTTACTCAGCGGTGCGGGCGGCGACGGCGCAGGGCGAGATGGCGCCGCTGCGGGAGTGGCTTACGCGATTTGGCGAGGCGCGGGCGGATGAGCAGCCAGACCCAGGTGAGTAGCCAGAGCTGCCGGGCCTGCTCGTCGAGGCTGGCGCGGGCGAACTGCGTGCGGTACTTGCGCTTCTTGGGGCCGGCCACCAAGGCGTCTCCTGGGATGGGGATTTCAGAACATTTGTTCTAATTGTAGTGGGTACTGGGGTGTTCGTCAAGAGCGGCGACCGCATGGAAAGGAGGCAAGGCAGGCACGCGACGGTGAAGTGATCATGGCGTCGCGGCGACAGTTATCGTTAGGCGATTGAGGTTTGATCTTCTCGAGAGCGCGCATGGTGCGGTGGACCGCAGTCCCTATGGAGGGGGGTAAACCCTGACCATGAGGTCTGCGGTGACGGCGTGAGCGGGACTCGGTTCACATCCGTGAGGTCGTAGGTTCGATCCCTATCTCGCCCACCACAGACCCGGAGACAGATGTACTCGACTGTCTCCGGGTCTTTTTGTGCCCCACAATGCGAGCCGGCTGGCCCGGTCAGCCGGTTGACGCTGCTTCCGCCCCACCCTTGTCGGCCTCCTCGGCGCTGGCGGCCCACGTTGTCCAGCGCTCCGCGATCATGCGCAGGTCGTCGATGCGCAGGGGTTTGGCGACATAATCGTCCATGCCCGCGATCAGACAGACATCGCGATCGCCCTCCATCGCGTTCGCCGTCATGGCGACAATCGGCGTGTGGCGGCCGCTGGCGGCCTCTGCGGTGCGAATGATCCGGGTGGCTTCATAGCCGTCCATTTCCGGCATCTGGCAGTCCATCAGGATCAAGGCATAGCGACCGGACAACGCTGCCCCGACGGCTTCGCGGCCGTTGCTCGCCAGTTTGGCCGTATAGCCCAGCTTCTCCAGTTGTCGCATCGCCACTTTTTGGTTGACCAGATTGTCTTCCACCAACAAGACTGTATCGTGCCCGTCCCCATTCGCCGCGGGGGGCACGTAGTCCACGCCGGTTGGCAGCGGCGCCACGGCGCGGCCAGCGTTGTTGGCTGCCCGGGCCTCAACCCTGCCGGGAACGCGCCCCAGTTCGCCCTCCACCACCGGCGTCAGGGGCACCCAGAACCAGAACGTGGACCCTTGGCCCGGTTCGCTCGTGACGCCGATCGCGCCCCCCATCAATTCGACGAGACGCCGGGAAATCACGAGCCCCAGCCCGGTTCCCCCGTGCCTACGCGTACTCGACCGATCCAGTTGGGTGAACGGGGTGAAGAGCTGGTCGATTTGCCCTTGCGTCAGCCCGCGCCCCGTGTCCGTGATCTCAAAGCGCAACACGGACATAGCCGGTTCCTCACTGGTGGTTTGCCGTGCCATGTCAACCGCGATCGTCACTTCGCCTTCGTCGGTAAACTTGATCGCGTTACTCGCCAAATTGAGCAACACCTGACGCATCCGGATGGGGTCGCCGCGGCAAACCGCGGGAATGGCGGGGTCGACCTGGCAGGCTAGATGCAACCCCCTGGTGTTAGCGCCGGCGGCCAGTAGGTCGGTGACACCTTCGACCAGGGTCCGCACGGAGAAATCTTCCAGGCGCAGGTCAAGCGCGCCTGCCTCGATCTTGGATAGGTCCAAGATATCGTTGATGATCGTGAGCAGCGCGTCAGCGCTCGTCCCGATGATCTTCAGATACTCGCGCTGCTCATTCGCCAGCTCCGTCGCGCCAAGCAACTCGGTCATCCCCACAATCCCGTTCATGGGGGTGCGGATTTCATGGCTCATGGTGGCGAGGAATTCCGACTTGAGCTGTGAAGCCTGCAACGCCTGGCTGTGAGCGATTGCTAACTCCTGCTCCGTATGCTTGCGGTCGGTAATATCAGTACAGGAGCCGACCAACTCAACCGGGCTATCATCCTCGCTGCGGAGGAGCCGCAGTTGCTCATGGTACCAACGGTAAATGCCTGTGCGATGGAGCAACCGGAAGTCGAACGCCGCCGTTCCGATCTCTCGCGCACGCGCCAGAGCCTGCTCGACGGCGGTCCGGTCTTCAGGATGAATAAGCTCCAGCCAGGAGTCCGGCGTAGCCACCAATTCCTCCTGAGAGTAGCCAAACATACTTTCGCTATTGGGCGTCAAGTAAGTGGCGGCTTACGGCGATTCGACGGCGGCAGAGAGAATGACGACCGGGCTTTCGGTCACGAGGTGTTGCAGGCGCGCCTGCGCGGAAGCCATCGTCTCCTCGGCGCGCTTGCGTTCGACGACCTCAGCCGCCAAGGCCGCGTTCTGGGCTGCGATCCGAGCATCGCGCTCGCGCAGATGGGACGCCATCTGGTTGAACGCCGACGCGACTTGGCCGATCTCGTTGTGTCTGCTCACGCGGACGACTTCGTCAAGCTGGCCTTGACCGATGCGCTCCGCGCCGGCGCGCAGTTGTTCCAGCGGGCGGATGACTTCCCGGCCCAAAATAGTCGCCACGAGCAGCCACATCAGTAGGCTAAAAAGCACCACACCGGCGGTCGTGATGAGCAGGGTAAGCCGAAAGTTGTGGTTCGCCTCCGATACCAGCAGTTCCGTGACCGCGATCCAGCGCGAACCGGGCAACCGGTTGATCACGCCGACCACCCGGTCCCCTTGGAAGTTGGTATACGTGCCATTCCACTCGTCGGCGTCCGCCCGCTGGAATTCGACGAATTCGGGACGATCGGCCAGCGTCGTATTCGCCAGCACAAGACTTGGGTCGGGGTGCGCCAGGATGCGGCCACTCGCGTCGACGATATAGACGCGCCCTGTTCGGCCAAATTCCATCTCCTGCACAAGCTGCCAGAGGATGCGCATATCCAGCCGCGCCGCCACCGCACCGTGATCGCGCGTCGGAATGGCCATGATGACATACGGGGAACCGTCGCCTGCCACCTGGACCGCGCCCAGGTAGGTTTCCCCTGCGCGTGCGGTCTCAAACCAGGCGGATTGGGGGATCGTAAAAATATTGGCTAGTACGGGGTCGCCCCGGTGCGCGCTGTCTACGATTTGGCCCTGCTCGTCGACCCGGATCGCTTCGAGCACGCTGGCCGCTTCCTCCTGCTCCAGGAGGCGCTGCATGAGGCGGTTGGACTCCTCATCGGCGGGATCCAGGAGGCTGATGCTGACCAGGATCAGACGCGCCCGCTCCATGAAGATCGTAATCGTCCGCATCACCGCGCGCGCGTCTTCCGCGTGGTGTTCGCGCCAGGCCGCGCGCTCCAGATCGTAACTCACAACGCCGACGACGGTTCCAATGGTCAGCACGCAGGCCACGAAGACAGTTGCCATCGTGCCTATGAGTACACGCAACAGGCTCGCATCGTGCGCACCGCCGGAAGTGCGGCGCAGGCGGGCCCGGATGTTGTTGATAAGGCTACTTATCTTCCGCAAAAATGCTCTCCCAGACTTGAGCATAGAATTGCTGTGTCTCCGCGCTCACAACCTCATAGAACTCGGCGTTTACAAGACTTTCGGCGGGCGGGTAGACAATCGGGTTGGCGAGAATCTCTGCCTGGATCGACGGGAGCGCGGCATCGTTGGGCACCGCCACCCACAGTTCGTTGACCATCTGCGCGCTGATGTCCGGACGGAACAAAAAGTTGATAAACCGCTCCGCAGCCGCTTTGTGTTCGCTGTTGGCCGGGATGGTCACGTTATCCGACCACAGAATGGTCCCTTCTTTGGGCAGGACATAGGCAATACTGTCGAGTCGGGACTCGGCTTCGCGCGCATCGTAGCTCCAGCCGTAAATCATTACCGTGTGGTCATCCATCAGGTGCTCCACGCCGGTCGGCAGCTCCGGGTCGATCAGATAGACATTCTGGCGCAGCGCGCACACCTTTTCTGCGGCTGCTTCCAGCTCTGCCGGATCCTCCGAGCTGAACGAGTAGCCCAGGGTCTTGAGCGCGATGCCGATCACCTCTTCCGGATATGCCCATACGCCTACATCGCCGGCGTAGCGGGGATCCCAGAGGTCGGCCCATCCGGTAACCGGTTCCGCGACCCGGTCGGTACGTACCACCAGCCCCGTCGTCCCCCATTGGATGGTGATCGAGTGCTTGTTTTCGGGATCATACGCCAGATCGCGAAAACTCGGCGAGACGTTGCGGAAGTTGGGGATGTTGGCAAAGTCCAACTCGGCTAACAGCCCCTCGGCGATCGCAACAGGCACATAAGTGTTGTCCAGGACGACTACATCGTATTGGTTGCCGGCGCGCATGTCGTCCAGGGCGTCTGCCTGATCGCCGTGGATCAGATACTCAATCTGGATACCGGTCTCGTCTGTGAAAGTGTCCAGGACGCTTTGCGGCATATAGCCGGCCCAGTCGTAGAGGATCAACGTTTCCGCCGGCTGGGAAGCAGGGGGTTGTGCCGTTCCGGCGCAGGCCGTCAGCAGAACGCATAGCAGAAATCGTGCACCGATGGTTCTTAGCCGCATCGTTATGCCCCATGACATCCTCAAAGTAGATCGCCCGCCCGTCTCAGAGCGCGGCGAGCGACACCGACATTGTGTCTCGATCATGACTGTACGCCGCGGGGAGAGATCTCGGAAGGGACTTTTGTCCTTAATCTAGTCGGGCGTTTGTAGGAGTCTACGTCTGGGGGTAGACGCAAGCCTGGCCGGTACGCCCAAGCCTGCTTTCCGCAGGACGCAACGACGGCCAGTGCGTGCGGGCGTCGCCGTCCTGTATTCGGCGCAATCCAGGCCCGAACCGCCACCGCCAGGACACGCGGCGGGGCGACGACTGCCGCCCCGCCGTGTGTCCCGCGCTCACTCCTCGACGGCCGCCGGCAGGTCCAGGGTCGCGCCCTGACCGTTGGTGTCGTCGCCGCCGCTGCCGCGCTGGCGCCTGCGTTCGCTGTAATAGTTCAGCACCATCACCAGCAGCAACAGCGCGCCCCAGGCAAACTGGCGGAAGAAAATGGCGGCGCTGGACCCGGAGAGTTCCAGCAGCAGCATGTTCAGCCCGGTCGAGAGAAACTGGAGGCACAGCACGGCCAAGACCAGCCCCGACACCGTACCCGCGCCGCCGGTATAGCTCACGCCGCCCAAAATGGCGATCAGCACCGACAGCAGCACAAACGACGCCCCGTAGTCCGGCTTAGCCGAATTCGCGCGTGCCAGAAAGACGATCCCGGCGATGCCCGATAGCACCCCGGCCAGCCAGTATGTACGCAACAACACACGGTCGAGGTTAATGGCGGAAAAGCGGGCCGCCGTGGGGTTCGCCCCGACCATGTAGATGTTGAAGCCGAAACCAGTGCGGTTGAGCAGCAGCGACAGCAGCAGCGCCAGCACGACAAAGATGATCACCGGGATGGGCACACCCAAAACCGCGCCGTTGCCGATGGCCGAAAGCTGCGTGGTGGTGATCGCCGGCCCGCCGGTGATCACATAGGCCAGCCCCGTATACAGCGACATCGTGCCCAGCGTCGCCAGAATCGGCGTGATGCCCACCCGCGTCACCAACAGTCCGTTGAGCACGCCGCACACCGAGCCGGTCAGGATAGCCACCACCATCGCCGCAGCCGTGACCAGCGTCGCGGTCAGGCTGGATGTTTCGTCGCCGATGAAGTGGGTCAGCGTGAGCGCCGCCAGCAGCGCGGCCAGGTTGGCCGTCCCGGCAATCGACAGGTCGATGCCGCCCGTCAGCATGGTGATCAGGATGGCAAAGGCGAGGATGCCATATTCAGGAAACTGCACGGCCATGGACTGGAGATTGCGTACCGTCAGAAACTTGCCCGGCAGCAAGAAGCTGAACGCAATGAAGATCAGGATGGCGATCACCAACAGCCGCACAATGTGCGTGTTGGCCGCCAGCCCGCGCCGCCATGACCCCGGCTGCCCTGCCCGTTTCTCAATCCGTTTCATCGTCGCTTGCTTGCCCATATGTCCGCATCCGGCGCAATGCCTGCGCCCCGGTGGTGTGTGTCGCGCGGATTGGCCGGCCGGTTAGCCGCGCCCGACGCCCGCCGACCGCATCGCGGTCCGCCGCGCCTGGATGGCGGGTAGCCCGGTGCCGACCAAAATAATGAACCCGATGACCACGCGCTGCCAGACCGACGGCACGCCGACCAGAATGAGGCTGTTATTGGCGACGACCACCAGCACGACGCCCAGCACGGTGCCGATCACCGTGCCGCGGCCGCCAGTTAGCTGCGCACCGCCCAATACCACCGCCGCAATCACGTTGAGTTCGCTGCCGACAAGGTCCTGTGGGTTGGCCTGCCGGTTCAACGACCCGTATGTGATACCCGCGATCCCCGACAATAGCCCCACCAGGCCGTAGACAAAATACTGGATGGCCGCGACATTGAAGCCGGCGCGCTCAGCCGCCTCCCGTGCGCCGCCCAGCGCATAGACGCTGCGCCCCAGCATCGTGAAGTCGAGCAGCAGCCACACCGCAATCGCCAACGCCAGGGTAATCAGAATCGCCGGGTGTAGGTTGGCCGTGCCGCGCCCCACCGCAATGCTCGCCAACGCCGTGCGGGCAAATGCCGTCATGCTGGGCGGCACGTCGCGAATAATGTTGTTGCCGATGGCGAAAAGCAGGAAGCCGTGAAACATGCTCAACGTGCCCAGCGTGACGATCAGCGTGGGCAGCCTAAACTGAGCGATGAAGAAGGCGTTGATAAGCCCCAGCCCCAGCCCGATCAGCCCCGCGGCCAGAAACGCGACCCAAATGGGCGCGTCGGGCGCATAGGCATTGAGCAGCCGCACCGTGGCATACATGGCGAAAACCGCAATCGCCGTGAACGACACGTCGATGCCGCCCGACACGATCACGAGCAGCACGCCCAACGCAAAGATGCCGGTAACGATGCTGGCGCGCAACAGATCAAAGATGTTGCCGACGGTAAAAAACACGGGGTTGCGGATGCCGATATACAGACACAGCGCCACGATGGTGATGGCGACCAACGCTTCATTGTTGCGCAAGATCCGTTTCACGGCTCATTCCTCGATCAGTTTCGCCGCCAGCTTGTTTTCATCCGCCTGTTGCGCGTCGATTTCCTCGACGATGCGCCCGTGCCGCATGAGCAAGATGCGGTTGCAGGTTTGCAGTAGCTCAGGAATATCGTCGGAGATGACCAACAGCGCCATCCCCTGCCCGGCCAGGTGCTTCATCATCTCGTGCAGTTCGTTCTTCGAGCCGATGTCCACGCCCACGGTCGGCCCGTTCATGATCATCAGCCGCGGGTTGCTCGCCAGCCACTTGCCGACCACCAACCGCTGCTGATTGCCGCCCGACAGCGTCTTGGCCGGCAAGGTCGGGTCCTCGGCCTTGATCTTCAGCGACTCGATCCAGCCGTCGCTTTGGGCCTGCACCTGCGCCGGGTCGGTCAGACCAAAGGCCCCGCGCAGCCGCTCGACGATCCGCACCACAATGTTGCGCCCGATCGATTGCTCCAAGAACAGCCCCTCACTCAGCCGGTCTTCGGGCACATAGCCGATCCCGGCCGCGATGGCGTCTTGCACGCTGTTGATCCGGATCGGTTGGCCGTCCAGCCAGTAGCGGCCCGCCGCGGACGGCAGCATCCCAAAGAGCGCCAGTGCCAGTTCGGTCCGCCCCGACCCAAGCAGGCCCGTGACGCCCACAATCTCGCCGGGGTGGATGGCAAACGTGATGTCGTGCAGGACGCCGGCCACGTGCAGCCCTTCGACGCGCAGCAGCGGCGTCGCGCCGGGGTCCGGCGCAAAACGATAGGATTTCTCGGCGATGCTCGTCCCGGTCATCTCCATGACCAGCCGCGCCGTGTCATACTCGGAGCGTGCACCCGTGCTCACAATGCGCCCGTTCCGCATGACAAACATGGTCTCCGAAATCTCCAACACCTCGTTCAGCTTGTGGCTCACAAACAGAAACGCGATCCCCCGCTGTTGCAGCGCACGGATCACCGCAAACAGCGTCCGGATCTCGCGCTCGGTGAGCGCGCTTGTCGGCTCGTCCATGATGATCAGTTGGGCGTTCTGACGCAGCGCCTTGGAGATCGCGATCAGTTGCTTGCCCGCGACCGGCACGTCCTCGACGCGCGCATCCAAGGGGATGTCGACGCCCACGTGGGCCAGCGCCTCTTGCGCCACCGTGCGCACGCGCCGCCAGTTGACGAGGCGCGTCCCCGCGGCGAGTTCTTCGTTGAGCGCGATATTTTCGGCCACTGTGAGATTGGGGAAGAGGGAGAAGTCCTGGTAGATGACCTGGATGCCCTCGCGGATGGCGTCGATGGGGGTGAGGCGGTCGTATTCCTTACTGTTGATCACGACCGTGCCGGTGTCACGCGCATACACGCCCGCCACGATCTTGATCAACGTGGACTTACCGCACCCGTTTTCGCCCACTAAACAATGGATCGCGCCGCGCCGGATGGTCAGATCGACGTTGCGCAACGCGCGCACCCCGGCAAACGACTTGTTGATGCCCGTCAGGCGGATGATTTCCTCAGCCATGAGTGATGGCTTTCGCAAGCGGTGATGAATGGAGGAAGGTAAATTCGGGCAAAGGGATGTTCCGACACGGGTCAGCCCACACCGGAACACCCCTTGTTCACCAGGCTAAAGCCGCGACCTGCGCGCCGCGGCCCGCCCTTTACACCTAGAAGGGATAGTCGGCCGCGTTCTCTTTCGTGACATACACCGCGGCGTCGCCGTACAGGACATTGCCCACGGCCTTCAGGCTGTTATAGCCTTCGATGCCGAGGTCGGTCCCCTCGCCCACCGTCTCGCCGTTAATATGCATCATGGCGATCTTGTTGCACGCCTTGCCCGCCACGGCGGGGTCCCAGAAGCCGATCACGTCGATCGCGCCGGTTTCCAGCAGGTCGCCGGCAATCGACGGGAGGCTGGTGCCGACCACCACGACCTGGTCTTGCAGCCCGGCCTCTTCAATGGCCTGGCCGATCCCGGCTACGTCGGTGGAGGCGCTGCCCTGGAAGCCCTTGATATTGGGATAGGCCTTCAGGATTTCCTTGGCCTTCTCATAGGCGGTCTGCGAATTGTCAAAGCTCTCGTTCTTGTCGCCGACCATCTTCATGTTCGGGTAGGCTGCCAGTTGGCGCTCGATGCCGCCGTCAACCCACTCGTTGTGCGTCTTGGAGCCGAGGCTGCCGACAAACACGGCATACTCGCCTTCCTCGCCCATCAGCTCGGCCAAGTGGTCCATCAGACCCGCGCCATAGGCCTTGTTGTCAAAGGCCTCGATGTCGAAGTCCATGTTGATTTGGTTGGAGGCTTCATGCGTCACAACCACGATACCCGCGTCCATGGCCTTCTGCAGCACGGGGTCTAGTTGCCCTGGGTCCATGGGGACCACGCACAGCGCGTCCACGCCCTGGGCGATCAAGTCCTCGATGATGGGGATCTGCTGGGCGGGGTCGGCCGCCGCCGGGGCGCCCAACGCGGGGGTGACGCCGGTTTGTGAGCCGACCGGCC
>CAYJQA010000171.1:9194-9768 GCA_964372065.1 uncultured Litorilinea sp. | reverse complement strand
ACGCACAACAGGTGGACGACAAATTGATCAGCCTGGCGCGCGACATGAGTGCGGCCATCATCACCAACGACTACAACCTCAACCGCGTGGCGCGCCTCCAGGGCATCCAGGTGCTCAACGTCAACGAGTTGGCGAACGCCGTCAAATCCGTCTTCTTGCCGGGCGAGGAACTCCCCATCCGGGTCATCCAGGTGGGCAAAGAGATCGGCCAGGGCGTAGGCTATCTGGAAGACGGCACGATGGTCGTCGTCGAAAATGGCCGCCAGTTCCTAAACCAAGAGATTCTGGTCCAGGTCACCAAAGTGTTACAAACCAACGCGGGGCGCTTGGTCTTTGCCGTCCCCGAACCCGCGACAGAGGAACGCTAGGTAGGAAAACACATGGCGCTGCGAATTTACGATACGTTGACCCGCACCGAACAGGAGTTCGTGCCCGTGGAGCCGGGCAAGGTCCGCATGTATGTCTGCGGGCCGACCGTCTACTCGGATGCGCACGTGGGTCATGCCATGGCCGCCGTGGTCTTTGATATGGTGCGCCGCTATCTGGTCTATCGCGGCTATGAAGTGGTCTATGC
>CAYJQA010000171.1:8685-9184 GCA_964372065.1 uncultured Litorilinea sp. | reverse complement strand
ATCATCAAGCGGGCCAATGATACCGGCCAGGACCCCGTCGCCATGGCGAACAATTACGCCGAAGCGTATCTCCGTCAGCTTGACGACCTCAACGTCAAGCCCGCCGACATCTACCCGCGCGTCAGCACGGAGATGGACGAGATCATCCACTTCATCCAGGACTTGGGCGAAGCAGGCTATGCCTATGCGATCGACGGCGACGTCTATTTCCGGGTGACCAAAGACGACGACTACGGCAAGCTCAGCCGCCGCAATCTGGATGAAGCCCTCAGCGGCACGCGCGTCGGCGAAGACGAGCGCAAGGAGAACGTCGCCGACTTCGCCCTCTGGAAATCGGCCAAACCCGGTGAGCCATCCTGGCCCAGCCCGTGGGGCCTCGGTCGCCCCGGCTGGCATATTGAGTGCTCCGCCATGTGCCGTCACCATCTGGGCGAGACCATCGACATTCCCGGCGGCGGCCACGACCTCATTTTCCCGCGCCACGCAAACGAGATCGCCC
>CAYJQA010000171.1:0-8675 GCA_964372065.1 uncultured Litorilinea sp. | reverse complement strand
TAGAGCGCCCAAAGCGAGAGCCTCACCGGCAAGCCGCTCGCCCGCTACTGGATGCACAACGGCATGTTGGTGCTGGGCGGCGAGAAGATGAGCAAGTCCCTGGGCAACCTCATCACCATCGACGAGTTCCTGACCAAGCACAGCCCCGACGCCTTGCGGCTGGTGATTTTCTACGGCCACTATCGCAAGCCGGTCGTCTTCAACGAGGAAACGCTGGACACCGCCGAGCGCAATCTGGCGCGCGTACGCGGTGCGCTGCGCCCGTCCACCGGGACCAAGACGGTCGGCGACGAGGCCGAGACGGTGCGGATGGCCGCCGAGAATGCGCGCGCCGCCTTTATCACCGCCATGGACGCCGACTTCAACACCAGCAGCGCCCTGGCCGCCATCTACGAACTGGTGCGCGCCATCAACAGCGCCCGCGATGCGGGCGTCGGCGGCCCGTTCTTCGATGCCGCCCAGCGCACCCTGCGCGAGTTGACCGGCGTATTGGGCTTGACGTTACAGGGCAAAGCAGAAGAGGCGCGCAGCGATGTCGCGGCCAAGCCTTTTATCGACCTGCTCATCGGCGTGCGCGCCGACCTGCGCGCCGCCAAACAATGGGCGCTGGCCGATAAGGTGCGCGCCGGCCGCAAGACGTTGGGTGTCGTGCTGGAAGACACGCCCACCGGCGCCCAGTGGCGCTACAGCGACCACCAGGACACCTAGCGCCGGTGTCATGATCAAAGCGGGGGCAGTCGCGCGCAGACGTGGCTGCCCCCTTCCGCATACGCGCTTTCCCCCGAATGATAGGCAAACGAATCCTATGAGTGAATTGATTTACGGTCGCCGCGCCGTGCGCGAGACATTGGCCGGCGGACGCCGGCGCTGTTACCGGCTGTGGGTGGAAGGCGATGACGACGCCTTGACCGCCCCGACCGGCATCGTGGGCGAGATCATCGCCGCCGCGCAGGCGGTCAATCTGCCCCTGCGCGCCCTCAAGGGCGGCCTCTTTGACCGCTTGGCCCAACAAGGAGCCAACCACCAGGGCGTGACGCTGGAAGTCGAAGCCTACCCTTATGTCGAGCTGGAAGACATCCTCGCCCGCGCCGAAGCACGCCACGAGCCGCCGCTCCTGCTCATCCTGGACCACGTCCAAGACCCGCAAAACCTGGGCACGCTCATCCGCACCGCCGAGGCGATGGGCGTCCACGGCATCATCCTGCCCGACCGCCGCGCCGCCGGGATCACGCCTGCCGTCAGCAACAGCAGCGCCGGCGCAGTCGAGCGCATGGCCGTGGCCCAAGTCACCAACCTCAACCGCACCATCGACGATCTAAAACAGCTCAACATCTGGATCGCCGGTCTGGACAGCGGCCCCGACGTGCCGTTGGTGGACTCCAAGACCCTGGGCGGCAGTTTGGCGCTGGTGGTCGGCAGCGAGGGCACAGGGCTGACCCGCTTGACCCGCGAGAAGTGCGACTTCCTGCTCCGTCTGGAGATGGTGGGCGCAGTCGAAAGCCTGAACGCGGCGGTCGCCGGCAGCATCGTGCTATACCTGGTTCGCCAGGTCCGGAGTGCGGCGGTACGCCCCTGAGACCATGCACGCCAGTCTGCTCGACCCGTATGCCGCAACTTGGAGCGCCGAGATCGACCACATCGGCGCGCTGCTGCATGCCGGGCAAAACGCTGCGCTCTTCCCCTATCACTTCCTCCAGGTCGTCCTGCCCAAGTTGGGCGGGTACATCGCCTGGTTCTATGCCGACGACACGCGGGTAGGCATCGGCTTTCTCTTCCCACGCGGCCAGCAGGTCCGGCCCGGTGGGCGGACAGAGCGATCCTTGACCCTCCGCTATCACGCCTTGACCCCGGCTGCGCCTGACGCGCACGCGGTCGTCGCCGCCGTCGCGCCGCTGCTGGATGGGGCCGAGGTCATCTTCTATGACCCCGCGGCCCCCCACACCTTCGTACCCGACGCAACGCTCATCAACGGTCTCAGCATCGGTCGCCCGTCCGCCGCTGAAGCCGGCCAGATTCCGGAGTTGCACCGCCGCATCTGGGGCAGCCCGCTAGAATTCCTCTATCCCGCCGACATCCACAGCGTCGAATTTGGCCTGGGCACGTCACTGGTGGCGCGCGTCGAAGACCACACCGCGGCGTTCCTGTTCGGCTTTACCAAGTTTGGCGGGCCGGCGCTCCCCGCCGATTGGGACGCGCGCTTCCGCGGCGACCTGCGCCTGGAATCACAGGCGATGGGCGTGTTGCCGGACTATCGCGGGCTGCGCATCGGGAATCTGCTCAAGAAGTCCCAGGCCCAGCACGCCGTCGAGGCTGGGATCAGTATCATCAACTGGACGGCCGACCCGCTCCAATACCCTAACGCCGCGCTCAACTTCGGCCTGCTGCGTGCGCTCGCCTTTCACCACTATCCCGACTACTACCCCTTCCGCAACGACCTCAACCGCGCGCCCGCCTCACGCTTCGCCTTGACGTGGCTGGTGACCAGCGAACGCGTGCGCAACACGCCGCTGACCGGGACGCGGTCGCTGGTGCTGGACTTGCGCCGCCAGACCGAGATCGTCCGCGTGAATGACGGCCTCCACGCCGCGGACTTTCACGCCGCCGGCCCGTTCATCGCCATCGAAATTCCCGCCGACTGGACCGGCCTCCAGCAGCGCAACGTGGACGAGGCGCTGCGGTGGCGCAGCGTCACGGACGAGCTATTTCAACATTATGTGGGAATCGCGCCGGGGCAGTACGTCATCACCGGCGTGGGGACCGACCAGGATCGGCGCTACCTGATCGGCCAGCGCGCCGGTGAGGCGCTATGGGAGCATTTGGGGCACATCGCGACCGACGACGCGCCTCCCGACGACGCCTTGACGCCGGACGCCGAAGCGATGCGTTAGGCCGCCGGAGCCACGCTCTTGTCCGCCACCGGCGGGACGTGCGCGCTCATGTGGGCCAGCGATTCGTCGACATGCGCGGCGGCATCCCAGCCCCAATGGCGAATGACCAGCGTGACCACTGCCGCCGCGATCGTGATCAGCGCGATCCATTGGGCCGTCGGCAATGCGCCCATCACCCAGGCATCGGGGCGGAACATCTCGACCCAAAACCGTCCTAGCGGATACGCGATCAGGTACAGCAGCACGCCATCCCCGCGGCGCAGGCGTGCGCCATAGCGGCGAATGATCAGCGCCAACACCGCAAAGAGGACCAGGTTCCACAGCGCCTCATAGAAGAACGTGGGGTGAAAGCCGTTGGTCGCATACCATTGGCGCGCGGCTTCGGTCAGGTTGGACGTCCCGCACGGCTGGATGTTCGCCGGCAGATTGGGCGGCAACTGGCAGGGGTAGGTTGGGTTGATGTGAAACGCCCAGGGGAGATCCGTCGACGGGCCGTACAGCTCTTGATTGATGAAGTTACCCATGCGCCCCAACGCCTGCGCGACCAGCACGTTGGGCGCGATGTAGTCCAGGAAGCGCAGCGTGCTGATACGATTGGCGCGACAATAGAGGAAGATCGCCAGCGCGCCGCCTGCTAGACCGCCGTAGATCCCCAACCCCTGAAAGCCGCCGTCCCAGAACTTGATGATCTCCAGCGGATATTGGCGATAATAGGCCCAGCCCAGACCGTCCGCCGGCGAACTAAACACGTGGTAGAGCCGTGCGCCGATGATGCCCACAATCAGCGACCACGCCAGGATGTTCCACACGTGGTCCGGGTCGTCGCCGGCGCGCGCCGCGTACAGACTGGACACCCACGCGGCCACCACCGCGCCGCCCACAATGCACACCCCGTACCAGTGGAGAGACAGGGGACCAATGTCAAATAGGACCGGGTTCATCTTCGCCTCGCTTCGGACACCGCCGTGGATTCTTGTACTGGGCGCATGGATGCTCGCCCTCACCGCCTGCCTGTCGCCGCTGCCGGTCACCCCCGCACCGGCGACGCTCTCTCCTCCGCCGCCCTCGCCCCCCGTTGCGGCGACAGGCGACGGCGCGGCCACGCTCCAAACGTTGATCCTGGACGAACGTGCGGCCTCGGTTGCCGGGGACGCCGCCACGCTGGCCGCGCTCTGGGCCGCCGACGCCGTCATCGTGGACGGCCGCGCCACCGCCGACCCCGTCGACGACTACACGTGGCGCGGGCGGGCCGCCATCCTGGACCGCTATCAACTGGCTGTCTTTCCGGCCCCCCCGCCGCCGCTGATCCCCGCCGATCTGGCAACCGCGGTCGTCGCGGTCACCGGCGCGGAAGCCACCGTGCGCGTGGGCGGCGACCACTGGCGCATGGCCCTCATCGACGGGCGCTGGCAACTGTTGGAGCTACGCTACAACTGAGCAACCGACGCTATAACCGTTAAACCAGCCAGGACACGCGGATCGTAGGTGCGGTTTTCCCAACCGCACGAGTCGCCCCGGCGGTCAGGAGACCGCCGCTACCCTAGCCGGCGGTCCTCGCGTGCTTAGCGCCGGAACCCGGCGTCGGACACTCAGAAGGGCGCGCCCCGCTCCAGCCACATCTTGAGCGTCGCGCCCACCCGCTCCAGACTGGCGGCGCTCAACTGCTCCAGCGTATCTTGCAGCGTGTCACGATAGGGATAGTTGAAGTCGGCGATCGTGATCGCGGGCACGTCCAGGTCGGCGAAGCGCCGCGCCGCGTCCACTGCGGTCCAGGTCGGTTCGTTGATGAAGACGCTGCCGAATCCCAGTTCCGCCGCCATGCCCCAGATCGAAGTGGTAAGGCTGCGGTCGCTCAGGCTTTCGGCATAGAGGCGCTGGCTCTTGCCGCCCACCAGGTCCACATAGACCGCCACGCGGGGCGTGCGGCAGCGCGGCAGGTCCGCATCCAGCCGGGCGATCAACTGATCGGCCCCCAGCGTGCGGTCCCACCCCTCCAGCCCGTCGTTCTCCTCGGCATCCAGAAAGACAAGGCAGACGGTATGCCCGGTGGCGGTCACGTCGAGCGTCCGCGCCAGTTCCAGCAGCACCGCCGTCCCCGACGCGCCCGCATTGGCGCCCGGCGCGGGCTGGATGTGATTCGTCGATTGGGGGTCGCGATCGGCGTACAGCCGTGTGTCATAGTGAGTGATAATCAGCGCCGACCGCGACGGCGCGGGCGTCGTGCTGCGAATCGCGATGATATTGCGCGCCGCGATCTCGCCAACGGTGAAGGGCTGCACCACCACGTCCCAGCCCAAGAGCCGCAGTTCCTCCACCAACCAGTCGCCCATCTTGATGCTGGTTTCGCTGCCCGTGGCGCGGACGCCATACTCTAGCTGCTGCGCCGCGTATTGCAGCGCACGCTCGCCGGAGAACGGCTCGGCCACAAAGGCCGGAGTCAGCAGCCCATAGCCCAAAAAGCCAAAATAGCCCACCGCGGCGACCAACAGCCCCGCCAAGACCAGTTCGATGGCATAGCCACGCAGTCGCCGCATGTGGCCGGCCCTACTCCCGCCCGCGCCCGTCCCCACTGCGAGGACGGAAGATCAACCGCAGCGGCGTCCCCACAAAGGGATGGTGGGCGCGAATTTGGTTCTCCAAGTAGCGTTCATAGGAGAAGTGCACCAGCTCCGGATCGTTGACAAAGAGGACGAACGTGGGCGGCTGCGCCTCGGCCTGCGTCGCATAGTAGACCCGCAGCGGTCGCCCGTTCTTGCTCGGCGGCGCGATGTTCTCATAGGCCGCGTGGATCACACGATTCAGTTCGCTGGTCCCCAGCCGGAAGGCACGCTCGGACGCCACCTCGAGCGCCGCGGGCAGCACCTGGCCCACCCGCTGCCCGGTCTTAGCGCTGATGAAGAGCACCGGCACATAGTCCATAAACTTCAGGTCTTCACGAATGCGCCGGGTGAACTCCTGCATGGTGTTGGTGTCTTTTTCCACCGCATCCCATTTGTTGACGATCACCACCACGCCCTTCGCCGCTTCCAGCACATAGCCCGCCACGTGCGCGTCTTGGGCCGTGACGCCCTCTTGCGCGTCGATCAGCAGCAGCGCCACATCCGCCCGGTCAATCGCGCGCATACTGCGCAGCACGCTAAACTGCTCGATGCCCCGTTCGATGCTGCCCCGGCGGCGAATCCCAGCCGTGTCGATCAGCGTGACCGCCTGCCCGTCATACACGATCTCCAGGTCGATGGGGTCGCGCGTCGTGCCCGGCACCTCGGAGACAATCGACCGTTCGCTCCCGATGAGCGTGTTCAGCAGGCTGCTCTTGCCCACGTTGGGCCGCCCCACAATGGCGATGGCGACCGTGTCGGGCTTGTCCTCCTCAGCCGGATAGGCAGGCAGCGCCAGCACCAGGGCGTCCAGCAGGTCGCCGGTCCCGTCGCCGTGATAGGCGCTGATGGGCCACGGCTCGCCCAGCCCTAGGTTCCAAAACTCCACCGCATCCAGCCGGCGCTGCGGGCTTTCGGTCTTGTTGACGGCCACAAAGACCGGCTTATCGGCCGCACGCATGATCTCGGCGATGTCCGTGTCCGCGCCCGTCAGCCCTTCCTTGCCGTCCACCACAAAGACGATCACGTCCGCCTCCTGGATGGCGACGCGCGCCTGGTTCTGGATCTCGTCCACAAAGAGCGCCGAATCCTCGGCCAGCGCCTCCGCCCTGCGCAGCGGACCCTGGGCGATTTCCGTCGGCGCTTCCAGCCCGCCGGTGTCGATCACGATAAAACCGACGCCGTTCCAATAGCTGTCGCCGTAGATGCGGTCGCGCGTCGTGCCGGGGGTATCCTCGACAATCGCGGTGCGCCGGCCAATCAGCCGGTTAAAGAGGGTTGATTTTCCTACATTCGGGCGGCCCACTAAGGCCACCACAGGTTTACGTTGTGCCATGTTCGGCTTTCTTGAATAAGGCGGCGCGGTCTATTCTGCGCCGCTCGGTAACGCAGTTGGTGTTGCCGCCGGCGTCGCCAGCGGGGAAATGGGCGTGGGCAGGACGGTCCCTGCGCCGCCTTGCGTGATGGGTACGGTCGCCGTGATCGGTGCGCCGGGCGTCGCCACCGCCGAGATTGTGATCACCACCTCTACACTCTCCGGCAGCACGCCCCCCGCGCTGATGCCCGTGGGCACGACCACCCGCGGGGTCACAATATGGTTGCCCGCCAGCAGTCCCGTCAGGTCCAGGATCACGAACACATCATCCGAACCCAACGACTCCAGCAGCGGCAGCGGGCCGCTAAGAATCACATCCACCGTGTCCAGCGACACCGTCGCCACCAGCCCCGCGCCCAGCCCCTGGATCACGGGCTGTTGGCGCACGGTCGTGCCGCCTTCGATGGGCGTGATCGTCGCCGTCACGTCCACCGATGTCCCCTCCAGCACGGTCACATTGTCGGGCACGATCAGTTGCAGACGGCGCTGGATCTCGCCGGTCGCGTCGGTGAGGGAGACTTCCTCCGTCTCCACAAACCCCGGCACTTGGGACAGCACATCCGTGGCCCCCAACAGTACCACGGTGGACGGATTGACGCGCACGGTGCTCAGGCGATAACCGGCGGCCGGCTGCCCGGTCAAGTTCACGCGCACCGCGACTTCCTTGCGCCCCGGCCACTGCTCCACCGGCACGACGATATGGACGCTGGCCGGTTCCGGCGTGACGCGCGGCACAACCTGACCCTGCCCGTTCAGGGCCGCCACCGCCTGATTGCGCTCGACCTGGTTCTTGGCGTTGCGTAGATAGACCTCGGCGCGCGCCGTGGTCACCTGCTCCACCTGGGTGGATGGCCCGCTCACCGTGACGGTCATCGGCTCAACCAACGGCGGCTGCCAGTCGTAGCCAAACGCCGAGCTGTCCATAATCTCCACGCGCACCGGCACATCCTTGGCGACCACCTCATCCAACTGGACGCGCAGCGCGTCCCGCTCGACGCTCACGACCTCCACCCGCGCGTCCAGCACCTCCACCTTCACTCCCACATCATGGACGCCCGCGCTCAGCCCCGTGAGGTCAATAAAGGCGTTGAAGTCGCTCACATCCAGGCTGTCCCAAGACGTCTTGGGGGCCTGCAAGATCACCTGCACCGTCTCTTTGGTGAGGTCTTGCAGCGGTTGCAGCGTCTCCGGCAGCCCGCGCACCGTCACCGGCAGCCGCTCGGGATACGTCGCCTGCACAATGGGGTTCTCTTGGTTGATCGCGATCAGCCATACAATGAGCGCCAGCACGACCGACAACCCCAGGGTATTCACCTGTTCCCAGTAACGCCGCCAGCGCGCCCGCGATGTTCGGCTAGACAGATTATCCAAAAGCATGGCACTCAGGGCCGATAGAAGTCGCTTAACAAAGTTCGCAGCCGTCCCGGCTCAATCCGCAAGATACGACCGTTGCGCGCCACCGAGATATTACCCGTTTCCTCCGACACGACGACCGACAGCGCGTCGGCCTGCTCCGTCACACCGATCGCGGCGCGATGGCGCGTCCCCAGTTGGCTGTCGCTCAGCGTGCGTTGCGTCAGCGGCAGCACACAACTGGCCGCGGCAACACGGTCGCCGCGCCGTCATGCAGCGCCGTGTTGGGAAAGAAGATCGTGGTCAACAACTCGGCGGAAATCACCGCATCCACCGCGACGCCACGATCGATCAGTTCGGCCAACCCGGTCGCACCCTCAAAGACAATCAGCGCGCCCGTGCGCCGTTCCGACATCTGCTCCACGGAGATGATCACCTCGTTGATGACCCGCTGCGATACCG
>CAYJQA010000170.1:0-9825 GCA_964372065.1 uncultured Litorilinea sp. | reverse complement strand
GGGCTGCCCGTAGGTCCGGTCCCGCGGCTGTGACGGCCTGGTCCAGCCCGGCGCGGTGGCGGTCAAAGACGCGGCCAACGACCTCCACATAGAGTTGCTCCTTCCCATCCGGGAAGTGGTAGTAAAGCGACGCCTGCTTGATGCCGAGCGCGTCGGCAATATCGCGCAGGGTGATGCCCGCGTACCCCTTCTCCATGAAAAGATGCTCCGCCATGTCCAGCACACGCTGCTTGGCGTCGCTCACCTCCATCACCGCGCTCGCTTCAATTTCCATCGCGCTTCCTTCCGCCAACGTGCCCTATTCACCGGCTTCGCAGTATCGCGCCTACCTACCAAAAGTTAGGTAGGCAAGAACCCTATTATGCCTGACGCTCCCCCATTGCCCAAATCCGGGCGGCGCACAAACGCCGCGCGCTCCCAGGTCGAGGCATCAGCGCGCCTGCCATGCCCGTCCCAAATCCGCCCCGCGCAGTTTGACGGCGAAGCTACTTATCGGGTATACTTGGCGTTTGTGGACTCAGAGACGCTGGCCGCAGCGGCCGCGTCTGGGTACCGCCGGGGCCGGGTCAAGTGACTACGGACCTGTCAACCAAGCGAATTGTGTCCCCAGCCCTGGGGGCGCAAAGCCGCTCGACCAAGTTTCAGGCGTGAGGCATATTGCCTGAACGCGGCTCAGAAAGGGAAGCGAAGATGTATGCAGTAGTAAGAACAGGCGGTAAGCAGTATCGCGTCGCCGCCGGCGACATTGTGGAAGTAGAGAAGCTCGAAGGCGCAATTGGCGACGTGATCAGCTTGGCCGATGTGTTGTTGGTCGCCAATGGCGACGCCGTCAGCGTCGGGCAGCCGAACGTTGACGGCGCAAGTGTTTCGGCCAAAATCACCGGTCAATATCGAGGCGACAAGATTCAGATCTTTCGCTATCGCCCCAAGAAACGCATCCGCGTGCGGAAGGGCCATCGCCAATACCTGACGCGCCTCGAAATCCAGAGCATCAACGCGTAAGCCTAGCCGGGCACGTAGCACAGGGAGAAACCAACCATGGCTCACAAAAAAGGCGGCGGCTCAAGCCGCAACAATCGTGACTCTAATGCTCAACGGCTGGGCGTCAAACGCTTCGGCGGCGAATTCGTGACGGCCGGCAGCATCATCGTGCGCCAGCGCGGCACCCGGATCTATCCGGGCAGCAACGTCGGCATCGGCCATGACGACACACTGTTCGCCACCGGCGACGGCTATGTCAAGTTCGAGTGGGCGCGCGGCCGCAAGAAGCAGGTCAGCGTCTACGCCGAGAAAGTCAACTAACTGAGATGAAGGCAAATATCCATCCGACCTACTATCCGACCGCGCGGGTCACTTGCTCGTGCGGCGCGACGTGGCTCACCGGCAGCACCGTGCCGGAGATTCGCACCGACGTGTGCAGCACTTGCCACCCCTTCTACACCGGCGAGCAGCGCATCGTCGACACGGCCGGCCAGGTCGAACGCTTCATGAAGCGTCTTGAGCGCCGCCAGAGCGAAAGCGCCCGCCGTGAGCTTGAGGTCCGCGCCCGCCGCGAGGCGGACGAAGCGGCCCGCAAAGCCCGCGCCCGCGGCGACAACCCGGACGCCGCCGCCGCCGAAGTGCTGGCCAAGTACGACCTCAAGGCCTAGCTCGCGGCGCAGGCGGGACCGTCTGCATCTAGGTTCCAACAGGGCAGAGGCTAAGGCTTCTGCCCTGTTCCTTTTCATAGCTGTGGTCCACGCCTGTTCCGCGTCTTCGTTCGCTTGCGCCCGCCATAGAAGGACACTGCCATGCACTATCAACCTAGCGGCGGCTGGATCGAACTGGTTTGCGGCTCCATGTTCAGCGGCAAGACCGAAGAACTCCTGCGCCGCGTGCGCCGCGCCGAAATCGCCCGCAAGAAAGTCCGCCTCTTCAAGCCGTCCATTGACCAACGTTTTGGCGTGGAACGCGTCGCCTCCCACGATGGCGTGGGTCGCGCAGACGCCATCGTGATCCAGTCGGCGGCCGACATCCTCGATTACGTGACGCCGGAGGTCGAGGTCGTCGCCATCGACGAAGTCCAGTTCTTCGACTGGTCGATCGCCGACGTCTGTTCGCTGCTGGCCAACGAGCGCAAACGCGTGATCGCCGCCGGGCTGGACCAAGACTTCCGCGGCGAACCCTTTGGCCCCATGCCGCTTCTCATGGCGCTGGCCGAACGCGTGGACAAGTTCCACGCCATTTGCGTCGTCTGCGGCGCATCCGCCAGCCGCACGCAGCGGCTGATCGACGGCCGCCCGGCGCGCTACGACGACCCGGTTATCTTGGTCGGCGGCAGCGAGAGCTATGAGGCGCGCTGCCGTCACTGCCACGAAGTACCAGGACGACCGGAACCCAGCGTGACCCGCCAGACGGCAACGTCGCGCGGGTAGGCGGTTTTCATCCTACACAACCGCACACTGCATCCGCGCGCGGCACGCAAAAAGGGCGACGGCCTTCGCCATCGCCCTTTGCTGTCCTGCTCACGTGCTCGCGTTAGCGCTGCTCGAGTTCCAGCACCTCGCCGCTCTGGGCGTCCACGATCACGACGACCCGTTCGTTAGCGGTAGTCAATTCCACCACCCACACCTTGGCGGCGCCAAGTTCCTCGGGCGTGGCCGTCTTTTCCAGTACGTCGTCGGTCAGTAACTCGGCTTCATGGGCCGCGTCCAGGGCAATCTCGATGGCCCCGCGGGCGTCGACACCGTCTTCCTGCGGCTCACGCGCGCCGGTGCGACCGGTCCCACTGGGCCGCTCGCCCAACGTGACCGGCACGTCCAGGCGTTCACCGTCGCGCAGCACGGCCAGGCTCACCGTTTGTCCCGGTGCAGCCTTGGTCACAAGATAGCTGACCATGTCCTCAAAGCGCAGCACAGGTTGATCGTCAATCGCCACCACCACATCGCCGCCGCTCACATACTCGATGCCGTCTTCGTCCTGCACGACTTCGTCCCCGCCCTGCATACCGGCGGCTGCCGACGGCCCGCCCGGGATGACTTCCGCCACATAGACGCCCAACTGGTTCGGCGGCAAGTCCAGCGCAGCCGCCAGCCGCGAGTTGATGGTTGACCCGCTCAAACCGAGGTAGGCGTAGCTGTAGTGGCCCTCGCTGATCAGCGCCGGCGCCACGCGCCGCACGATCGAAACCGGAATGGCAAACCCCACCCCTGCGTTCGAGCGCACCTGTGACCGGATCGCAAAGTTCACGCCCACGACCTTGCCATAGAGGTCCAGCAAGGGACCGCCCGAATTGCCGGGATTGATGGCCGCGTCGGTCTGGATCACGTCCGGCAGCGTGTAGCGGGACAAGTCCTCATCCCCCACCGGTAAGCCGCGCCCTAGTGCGCTCACCACGCCGGTAGTCATGGTCCCGTCGAGGCCAAAGGGGTTCCCGATGGCGATGACCGTGTGGCCGACGCGCAAGGTGTCCGCCTCCTCGACGGGCAGCGGTCGCCAGTCCATACCTTCCGGCGGCGTCACCTTGATGACCGCCAGGTCGGCCTGAGCGTCCGCGGCGACGACCTCGGCGTCCGCCCAAAAACCGTTGCTGAAGACGACCAGCACACTCTCGGCGTCTTCCACGACATGGTTGTTGGTCACAATATGGCCCAGATCGTCGTAGATGAAGCCCGACCCCTGGCTCTCCAGTAGCGGCGCTTCGCCATCCTCGCCCAGATCAGGCAGGAACAGCGCCGTGGCCCGGCTCTGCACCTGAATATTGACGACGGACGGCGCGACCTGGGCATACAGATCGGCCAGGGCGTCTTGATCCTCCAGAAGCGTGGCTGCCGGGCCTAGCGCAGGCGCTCCCCGCGCAGCGCCGGTGCCGGATGTCATCTCCGCTGCGGCGCGCAACGCCATCTGCTCCCAAGCCAGCGGCGCATAGAGCGCAACCAAGACGAGCAGCGCGGCGACTCCGCCGACCCACGCCCCGCGCGCCAAGAGCGTGCGCTGCCATGATCGCGCCGCTGCTCGCTGATGGGGGACCAATTCGTAATCCAGATGATTCATCCCAGTCGCTCCTGAGTGTAAACAAAAGGCCAGATAGACGAAGTATACGAGTTGAGCTTAAGCCTAACTTAACCCAGTGTGAGCCTTGCCTAAGCCCGGCTGAGCTAGGAGCCGTCCGTGGGCGTGGGTTCCTCTGTCGGAGCCTCGGCCGGAGCCGCAGGCGTGGGCGTCAGTTGCACGTTGGCCGCCTTAGCCAACTCCTCCAGCGTCGCCTGGAGTGCGGCGATCTCCTCGCCGTACCCCGCCCAGTCGCCCTCGCGGGCGTAGGTCTGCGCGGCGGCGAAATGCGCGTTGGCTTGGACAATCAGTTGCTCCAGGGTCTGCGGTCCTTCATCGGCTTGGGCCGGCCCGCCGGTAGCCTCATCCACGCCGGAAGTCGCCAGGTCAGCCAGGCCGATGTCGCTGAGGATCTGGCGACCGTAAAGCTCGACCAGCGCCAGCCCCAAGTTCTCCGCCATCACGACGCGGTCGACCGTCGCCACGATCACCCGCTGCAGCTCCGGGATCCGGCCGCTGGCAGACTGGAGGTACAGCGGCTCCACATACAGCAGGCTGCCCGCAACGGGGATCACCAGCAGGTTCCCGCGGATCACGCTGGACCCTTGCTGGTTCCACAGGCTGAGCTGCGCGCTGATGACCGGGTCCTGGTCGATGCGCGCCTCCACCTGCTTGGGGCCAAAGAACAGCGTGTCTTTGCCGAACTCATAGACCCGTTTGTCGCCATAGACGTCCGGATCACTGCGCGCCGCCATCCACGCAATCATGTTCTCCCGGTTGGCGGGCGTGAAGGGCAATATCTGGACGTATTCCAGGGTGTCTTCATCGGGTAGCTGCATCAACACATAGTACGGCTCCATCGCCGTCGTTTGGTCGGAGAAGATTTCTTGCGGCCAGGACCACATATCCTCGCGATTGTAGAACTCGGTCACATCCGTCATATGGTAGGTACGGTATACATCCGCTTGTACGGAAAACAGATCCGTCGGATAGCGGATATTCTGTAACAGATCCGCCGGAATCTCGCTCTTGGGCGAGAACAGCGTCGGGAAAATGCGCGCATAAGCGGAAGATACCGGCTCTTGCTCGTCAAACCGGAAGAACCGTGTCGAGCCGTCGTAAGCGCTGATGACGACCTTCACCGGGTTGCGCATATAGTTGATGGCGCCGTGTGGCTCACTATACGGGAAGCGGTTGCTCACCGTGTAGGCGTCAATCAGCCAGTAGAGACGCCCGTCGTCGCCGATGACGATGTAAGGGTCCTCGTCAAACTGCAAGAACGGGGCGAGTTCCTGCACCCGCTCCACGATGTTGCGTTTCCACAACAGTTGGCTATCCGGGTTGATGTCGCTGTTCAGCAACACGTTAATGTCGGCGAAACGGATCGCGAAAAGCAAGCGCGCCCAGAACGATAGCTCAATTCCCGTATTGCCCGAAAAGCGCGTGGTTACATTGCCGTCGCCGCGCGGATAGTCGAATTCCGGCTCTTCCGTGCGCACGATGACATAGCCTTCCGTCAGTTCGCCAAAGTAGATCTGCGGCTCGGTGACCGTGATCACCCCCTGCGGCGGCAGGTCCTTGAGATAGAACTCCGGCAACCCGTCGCTCGTGACCTGGGCGACCGGCGACACCGCCACACCATAGCCATGCGTGTAGACCAGTCGCCGGTTGACCCACGTCTGGGCGTCCTCGTTCAGGCGATCGGGCACGAGTTCACGCGCCGCCAACATCACTTGTTGGCGGCTGCCGTTGATGGTGTAGCGGTCTACATCCACGTCGTGAAACTCATAGTACTGGCGTAGGGCCTGAATCTGATTGTAGGTTTGGAGCAGCGGACGATAGTCCCACAAACGAATGTTGCGTATCGTTTCGGACTCTTGTAGCAGGTCAGCCGCCGTCAGGTCGGGCTTAATCTCATAGCCGCGCGCCTCGATTGTGTCGAGTTCGTAGCCGAGTCGGGTAAATTTGATGTTATTGGCGATGTACGGCCGCTCCAGGTTCAGTTCGTTGGGGTCAACCTGAAACCGCTGCACCAGGCTCGGATACAGGTTGCCCGCGACCACGGCGATCACGAGCCACACCCCCAATACGGCGACCATCGCACGCCAAGCTTGCCGCACGAAGGGAGCGATGACCACCATCAACGCCGCGATCAGCGTCACCACGATGAGCGCGTTGTAAGCAGGCAGTTGCGCATGCACGTCGGCATAGCCGGCCCCAAAGACGGCCCCATGCTGATTGCTGTAGACAAGCTGGAACGCATCCAAGCGATACTGCCATGCCATTAACGTCAGAATCAGCGCGCCCAGTGCAGCCATGTGGGCCATCACCGGCTTGCTGGCGCGCCAGCCGCGCCAACCCAAGCCGGTCACCGCGCCCGTGGCCGCCAGCGTCGCCACCAGGACTACCATCAGCCACGTCCGCGCCGCCTCCCACACCGGCAGCGTGAATAAGAAGAAGCTGACATCGCGCTGGAACAGCGGATCGGCCAGCCCATATGGGCGCTGATTGAGGTAGACAAGCACGATCTCCCAGGCGTTCGAGGCCGTCAATCCCATGAACAGCGCGAAAATGCCCGCGCCGACCAAAACGATCGTGGACACGCTGACGCCCATCCCGGCGGCGAAGGCCTCCAGCGGCGTGCGGTACAGCCCGCGCGGCTCCAGCCGCCGCGCCAACCACACGTTGACCGCCATAAAGAGCCAGACGACCACTGCGCCCACCAGAAACAGGGCAAACGAGGCCCACAGCCGGGTCATGAACACCTGGCTTTGGCCCACGCTGTCATACCAGATCCAGTCCGTGTAGAAGCCGACGATCCGGTTGAAGAAGATGAAGAGCAGCAGCGGCAGCAGCACCCACAGGATCCAGCGGGAACCGCCTGGCGTCGGCTCCCACGTTTCGTCGCGACGTGGCGGGGGGGGCGGCGCGCCGCCTTCCTGCTGAAGATTGTCTTCCAGGGACCGCAGCAAGTCGGCGAAGGGGTCGGTGTTACGCATGGGGTCGTCCTTTTCTATGTTGCATAGCCCGATTGTAGCAGACACACGCTGCAACCGGTGTGAATTCGCTACCGATGTGCCGGGCCATGTTCCTTCTCTATGCTATAATCGCGCCATGTCCCGTCCACCGTGGCCCGATCCGTTGCAGCCGCCCGATCCCACCTACGTGGAAGCCACGCTAGCGCGCTTCTGGCGCGACCTGGCTTTGCTGGCCGACCTGCTGGCCAGCGACGAGTTGCTGCTGGCCGCGGAACATGCGGCCGGGCTGCGGGGACTGGTGCTGGAGCTGATGCTCGCCCTCAACGGCATTGCGCGGCCCGCCGCCACGCGCCGTCTCAACGGCTACCTCGGCGCTTCCCAGCGCGCCGCCCTGGAGAAAACGCTCGCCCTGCCCCGCGTCGACGCCGACTCCATTATGGGTCAGGCCGTCGCCTTGGTGGTCATCTACCGCTGGTATGCTCCCCAACTGGTGGCGACCTTCGGCTGTACCTATCCCGCCGACCAGGAGGAGGCGGCCTGGGCCGCGCTCACGGCCGCCCTGCCCGACTGGCCGCTGACGGTCACGACCGGCTAGGCTTATGTCAACACCCGGCAGTTCGCCGCATTTGAACGTCGTCTTCGTCGCCCCATTTGGCCTCCGCCACAAGACCACCGTGTGGGCGCGCACGCTGCCGCTTGCCGAGCAACTCGTCGCCAAGGCCCACACGGCGACCATCCTGATTCCGCCCTGGGATTCGCCGGAAACGGCAGGTACGCGCGAAGAGCGCCACGGCGTCACGCTGGAACAGGTGCAGCTGCGCGGCGGCCTGCCCGCCACGCTCAAGCGCCTGGTGACGCGCGTGCATGAGTTACAGCCCGACATCGTCCACATCGTCAAGCCGCGTGCTCACGCCGGTCTGGTCCAGTTCTGGCTGTGGCAGCGGCGGCGCGCCCACACCTGGCGGCTCATCCTCGACGTAGACGACTGGGAGCAGGCTTGGGCCGGCGTTAACCGCTACCCCTGGGCCGTGGCCCGCTTCCTGGCTTGGCAAGAAACCTGGGGCCTGCGCCACGCCCACGGTGTCACCGCGGCCAGCCACTGGCTGATGGACGCCGTTGACCGCGCCACGCCGGCCATCCCGCGGCTCTATCTCCCGAATGGCGTGACCGCGCTGCCGTCGCCGCCGGAACCGCCGCGCCCCGGCGACCCACCGCGCATCCTGTTCTTCAGCCGCTTTATCGAGATAGCGCCAAGCTGGTTGGCGGCCTTTTGGGCCGCCGTGCAGACCCAACTCCCTGTGGCCGAATTGATCATCGCCGGCGAGCCGGTGCAGCCGTGGCTGGCCCAACCGTTTCGGGCGGCGCTGTCATCCGCGACGGGGGTCACCTGGGCCGGCTTCGTCCCCCGCGACCAGTTGCCCGCGCTCTACGCCGCGGCCACGTGCGCCATCTTTCCCGCGGCCGCCATCCCGCTCCATCAGGCCAAGTGCAGCGTGCGCCTAGCAACCACGTTGTTGCATGGCGTCCCGGTCATCGCCAGCGCGGTGGGCGAACAAAGCTACTACGGCGCGGAGGAGGCCGCCGTCCTTGTCCCCGCCGCGGCAACGCCCACCGAGTTTGCCGCCGCCGTTGTCAGGGTCGTGCAGCAGCCGGGCGCACGCGCGACCCTGCGCGCACGCGCCGAAGCGCATCTGCTCGCCCGCTACGCCTGGCCCGACCTGACGGACCGGCTCACAGCGTTCTACGCGGCCATCTTGTCAGGGCAACGAGCCTAGCCCGGCAGCGGCAGGCGCGGGTACTTGCGCCCCTCGTCGCCCTCTGACGTCTGCGCCCGCCGTGCCGCCTCCGCCGCGATGTTGTCGGCCATCTGCTGTCGCGCACGATAGCGCAGACGCTCGCGGGACTGCCAGCGCGACGCGTCGGCGTCGGCGGGCAGACTGCGCGCAAAGACCAAGAACCCGGTGTGACCGATCATCATGTCGTCGGGCCGCAGCCGGTCCGGCACAGGTTTGTACGCGCGCAGCAGCAATTCCTCCACCGCCACATCGCCAAACGAATTGGCTTCTAGCCCGGTAATCAAGTCGCAGACCTGGTTGGTCGTCGGCAGCAGCCCGGCAAAGAAGCCGCCTGGCTTCAACGCATCGCGCACGGCAGGTAGATAGCGCCACGGCTCGCGCACGTCCAGAAAGAGCGCGTCTGCGCCCGTTTGCCGGAAGCCCTCGTCAATCGACCCCAAGTGCATCTCCACGTAGGGCAGCAGCCCGACGCGCTCCAGGTTGCGCCGCGCCAACTGGTGTGTCTCGGCGCGCACCTCGTAGGTGAAGACGCGCCCGGTCGGCGCGACCGCCCAGGCCAGCGCCGTCGTCAGCACACCGCTGCCCGTCCCGGCCTCGATGACCTGGCTGCCCGCGCGCAGATTCAGCTTATGCACCAGATAGGCCGCATCCTTGGGATAGATGATCTGCGTCCCCCGTTTGACGTGCGTCATCAGGTCGCCCAACGCCGGTTCCAGGATGACGCCCGGCTGGTCCAAGCTGCTCTGGACGAGCGTGCCCCACGGCTGCCCGATCAGGTCGTCATGGTTGAAGATCCCCAAGTGCGTGTGCAGTTGGTTGCCGCGGCGCAGCGTGATCAGATAGCGTTTCTGCCCCACGGTACTGAGCAGGATCAGATCGCGCTCCTGGGTGTGCGTCGTGGGCGGCCGGAACCACGGTGAAGCAGGCGCGCCAGTCTGCGTATCGGCGGTCGGTAGATTCATGCAGCCCTCAATCGACTATAGATGCGTAACCCTGTTCATCAGGGATTCGGACATTATACC
>CAYJQA010000169.1:610-9860 GCA_964372065.1 uncultured Litorilinea sp. | reverse complement strand
GGTCCAGCCCGACGCGCTCCAGCACACCGGCGCGCTCGGCTGGCGTCATCAGCCCGACATCCACACCGGCCAACAGGGCCAGCGGGTTGCCGGGCATGAGCCGCGGGAGCAGAAAGTTGAGCGTGATGGCGATGAAGAGGACGAGGACGTACTGGAGAGCACGCCCTCGTCGCGAACCGGTCAGCATGAACGATCGCCCTACCAAATGGACTAGTCTGTCATGCTGAACGCAGTGAAGCATCTCGCTGGACGTGTATCCAGAGCAGAGAGATGCCTCGCTGCGCTCGGCATGACAAGTTTCATGGAATCGTCTACTTAGTCCACACCGGGGTTAGGGCCGGGCGGATTCCGGTAGCAGTGACAGCTTGTGGAAGACGCCCTGGCCGGACATGAAGGCCCATCCGGCGTACACCGACGAATTGTAGGCATAGGCCCCATCGGGATAGAGCAACATGATAAAGGGCAGGTCGTTGGCGATCACAACCTGGAGTTGGCCGATCAGGTCGGCGCTCTTGGCCGGGTCCATCTCGACGGCGATGGCTTCGGACAGGGCGTCGGCCTCGGCGCTCTTGTAGCCGGTGAGGTTGAGTGAGCCGAATGCCGGGTCAGAGTGGACCAGCGTCCCCATGCGGACCGGATCGGCCTGGACCGGCGCGGACCACCCCCACATCGCCATGTCGTAGTTGCGACCCTTGGTGACGTCGAACTCCGGCCAGACGGCAGCTTCCCAGGTGGCTTGCTCGACGGCAGTGACCTTGGCCTCGATGCCGATCTCGGCCAACATGCTGCTTACCAGTTCGGCGATACGCAGCCGCAGCGAGTCGGAGCCGTTGAGGACAAACTCGAAGGAGAGCGGCGCCCCGTCCAGTTCGCGGATGTTGTCGCCGTCGGTGTCGAGGATGCCCGCGTCGTCCAAGATCTGCTTGGCCTGGGCCAGATCATAGACGGTTTCCACGGTGGGGTTAAAGAGCGGCGAGGCGGGATGAATCCAGCCGTTGCTGCCCAATGTGGCCGCGGCCAGATAGACGGTGTCGACGAGGTCTTGGCGGTCGATGGCGAGCGACATGGCCTGGCGCACTTCGGCGCGGTTAAAGGGTGCGCGGTCCATGTCATAGGTGATCATCTGCGTGGTGTATTGCGGCCCCTGGAGCACGTCCAGGTTGTCCATGGCGGCGAGCAGGTCGATCTGCTCGGGCGGCACGGGGCGGATGATCATGTCGACTTCACCGCCGCGCAGCGCGGCCAGCGCGCCGGCGTCGTCGGCAAACTTGACGACGACCAACTCGGCGATGTTGGGTGCGCCGGCAAAGTAGGTGGCGTTGGCCTCAAAGCGATAGAACTGGTCGGGGACATACTCGGCCAGTTTGTAGGGGCCGGTGCCGATGTTGCCGCCCTCAAAGACGTGCTCGTCGGGATTGTCCACCTCCGCCCAGACATGCTGCGGAAGGATGGGCACGTCGGCCAGGACGCCCATCGCCAGCGAGGGTGTGGGGGCCGTTAGCGTCAGCACGACTTGATTGTCGCCGCTGAGTTCGGCAGTGTCGACAGGGCGCAGCGCGCGGGTAAAGCGGCTCTGAGGATATTGCTTGAAGTAGTCCACGGTGAACTTGACGTCGGCGGCGGTGAAGGGTTGGCCGTCGTGCCAGGTCACGCCGTCGCGCACGGTGAGGGTGACGGTCAGGCCGTCTTCGCTTTGGGTCATGCCGGTCGCCAACCAGGGCTGGGGCACGCCGTTCAGGTCAAGCTGATAAAGCGTGTCATATTGCAGCGTGAGCAGGTTCCACCCCGGATAGCCGGTGACGTAGGTATAGGGGGTGAGGGTGGATTCGTCGCCGATGGCGGCCAAGCGCAGGCGCGTGGCGGGCGCGGCGCCGGCGTCGGCGGCGGGCGCAACGGCAGGCGCGGTACAGCCCGCGGCCAAGGACAAGATCAGCAGCAGGACGGTGAGGAGGAGCAAGGCGGATGGCTTCGGTTGTCGCATGTGTGTCTCCGGGTTAGGCATGTGAGTGTCTGGTTTTCGGATCGATCAATGCGGAATCTGTGTGAAAGGGGGATGGGTGGGCAGTTCTGGTCCGGATGTAGACCGCCCGCACACGAATCAAATCAGAAAAGGAGTGGAAATGCAAACCGGGCGGCGGACTCACAGGGGGTCGGTCAGGTCGCGCGCTTAGACTGCGCGCGATGTGCATGTTGGCGTAGCCACTGCCGGCCCGCCGCAGATGAACGGGAGTCAAGGTGACAGTCACCGCCGAGGGTGGCTGTCACCTTGTGTTATACTAGGTGCGTGATCGCCCGGCCGCGCGCCGGGGTACTCCGGGCCATGCGTCCGTCGAGCTAAGGACGACGTAATTCTTACGTGCGCCGGCGGCTGTTGGGGTCGCCGCGTTTCCCACACTAGAGGAGTCTGCGATATGCAATACCGTTCTCTTGGACGCACCGCGGTCAAGGTCAGCCCTCTTTGCCTGGGCTGTATGATGTTTGGCGGCAAGACGTCGCCGGACGATTCGTATGCCATCATCGACCGGGCGCTGGATGCAGGGATCAACTTCCTGGACACGGCCAACGTCTATACGCGCGGGCGCAGCGAGGAAGTGACGGGCGAGGCGCTCAAGCGCAACGGCAAGCGGCAGCGGGTGGTGCTGGCGACCAAGGTCCACGGGACTATGGCCGACGACGACCCCAACATGGCGGGGACCAGCCGGCGACACATCATCGAGCAGTGCGATGCCAGTCTGCGCCGCTTGCAGACCGACTACATCGACCTCTATCAGATTCACCGCCCGCGCTCGGACACGCCTATCGACGAGGTGCTGCGGGCGCTGGACGACCTTATCCACGCGGGCAAGGTGCGCTATATCGGGACGACCACCTTTGCGGCGTGGCAGGTGATGGAAGCGCTGTGGGTGAGCAAGGAACTGCACCTGAACCGCTTTGTCTCCGAGCAGCCGCCCTACAACATCTTGGACCGGCGCGTCGAGCGCGAGTTGGTTCCCATGGCGCGGACCTATGGGATCGGGCTGATCCCGTGGAGTCCGCTGGCGGGTGGACTGTTGACCGGCAAGTACACGCGCGAGAACCCCTCGCCGGACGGGGCGCGCTTTGCCGACGTCAGCGCCAACCCCATCTGGGCCCGGCGCAAGACCGGCGACTACTATAGTGTGGTGGAGGGGCTGGCCCCGCTGGCCGCGGCCAAGGGCTGCACGGTGGCGCAGTTGGCGTTGGCCTGGGTGATGCACCAGCCGGGCATTACCAGCCCTATCATCGGCCCGCGCACGATGGCGCAGGTGGAAGACAACCTGGGCGCGCTCACGGTGACGATCACCGACGAGGATCGCGCGACGATTGACAGGCTCGTCCCGCCGGGCCAGATGGTGTCGCCGTTCTACGAGGCAGATTTCGGCCCGCATCAGTTCCGCTGGTAGAGAGAAGCAGGGAGAGGTCTCACGCAAAGCCGCCAAGGCGCAAAGCAGCGAGGAGAGGTTTGCCACAGAGAACACAAAGAACACAGAATGACGGGGCCACTCCGATTCTGGTCTAGGTGATCTTTGTGTTCTTTGCGGCCGGTATTGCGGCAGGCTCTGTTGAGCGGGTTTTGCGGTTTTGCGTGAGCTTCTCCTTTCGGTTTTGTCTGAGGTAATGATGGAGCCTACTTCGCATGGATTTGCGTGATCTGCGCGTTTTGTTGGAACGGGTTGCGGCCGGGGAGGAGACGATTGAGGGCGCGGTGGCGGCCCTGCGGAGCCTCCCCTATGAGGACCTGGAGTATGCTACCTTGGACCACCATCGCAGCTTGCGGTGGGGGTTCCCGGAGGTGATCTTCTGTCAGGGCAAGACGTCGGAACAGGTGGCGGGCATTGCGGCGCGCTTGGCGGCGCAGGGGCCGCGGCTCTTGGGCACGCGGGCGACGCCGGAGCAGTATGAGGCGGCGCGCGCCGAAGTACCGGAACTGCACTATCACAAGCTGGCGCGCTGTCTGTGGCTGGACCGGGAGCCGGAACGCCCACGCCATCCGGGCGTCGTGGTGGTGGCTGCGGGGACCAGCGACCTGCCCGTGCTGGAAGAAGCCGTGCTCACGTTGGACCTGATGGGGCATCACGCCCACCGGATCACCGATGTGGGGGTGGCGGGTTTGCACCGGCTGTTTCCCCACATTTCGGCGATCCAGACGGCGAACGTGGTGATCGCGGTGGCCGGGATGGAAGGCGCGCTGGCGAGTGTGATCGGCGGGCTGACGGATGCGCCCGTGATCGCGACGCCGACCTCGGTGGGGTATGGGGCGAGCTTTGGCGGGCTGGCCGCGCTGTTGGCGATGCTCAATTCCTGCGCGTCCGGCGTGGCGGTGGTGAACATCGACAATGGCTATGGCGCGGGCCATATGGCCGCGCTGATCAACCAGCGGATTATGGCGCACCAGGGCGCGGCATAATGGCTACTTGGTTATGTGAAGTTCGTGCTGGCAGCGAGGGATAGACGTGAACATGAGCGTGACAAACGGAAACGACGGCGGGCTACCCGTAGAGATCGCCGCCAAGCTGGCGACGCTGCGCGACTTGCTGCGGGCGTGCGGGTCGGTGCTGGTGGCCTATTCGGGCGGCGTGGATAGCGCGCTGGTGATGGCCGTGGCGCATGAGCAGTTGGGCGAACGCGCGCTGGCGTGTATCGGCGTATCGCCCAGCTATCCGACGCGCGAGATGCGCGAGGCGGTGAAGCTGGCCGAGAGCATGGGCGTGCCCTATCGCAAGGTCAACACCGAGGAGCATCTGGACCCCAACTATGCGGCCAACCCGGTCAATCGCTGCTATTTCTGCAAGACGGAGCTGCACGATCAGCTAACGGGGATTGCGGCGGCGGAGGGCTGGCAGGTCGTCGTGGACGGCAACAACGCCAGCGACGTGGGCGATTTCCGACCGGGGATGCAGGCGGCGCGCGAACATGGGGTGCGCTCGCCGCTGTTGGAGGCGGGCATCACCAAGGCCGAGGTGCGCGCCATCGCCAAGCACTTGGGGCTGCCGGTGTGGGACAAGCCGGCCATGGCCTGTTTGTCGTCGCGCGTGCCGTATGGGACCGCGATCACGCCGGAACTGCTGCGCCAGATCGAGGCCGCCGAGGATGTGCTGGTGGAACTGGGGTTTGCCCAGTTCCGCGTGCGCCATCATGGCGAGATCGCCCGGCTGGAAGTGCCGGTCGACGACCTGGCGCGGGTCGTGGCGCATCACGCCGAGATTGTGGCGGGTGTGCAGGCCGCGGGCTATCGCTTTGTGACGCTGGACCTGGCCGGGTTCCGCAGCGGGTCGCTGAACGGCGCGAGCGCACCGGTAACGGTCGTGGTGCCGCTGGCCGAACTGTTGGCAGGGTAAATGATACGTTGCGGTTGTCACCCCGCGCGTGCCTGCGCGGCAGAAGGAGATGCTTCGCTGCGCTCAGCATGACAGCAGTTGTCACCCTGAGCGTAACGAAGGGTCCCCCTGGCGTGACTGTGCGGCGGAAGGGGATGCTTCGCCGCACTCAGCATGGCAAGGACACTAGACTGGACCAAGCGGCGTGATCGCATATCTTGACATGCCTTCGGGCATTTCCGGCGATATGTTCCTGGGCTGTTTGGTGGACGCGGGCTGGTCGCCGGACGACCTCGCGGCGACGATTGGCAAGCTCAAGCTGCCGCCGGACCTGTGGGCGGTGCGCCAGGAACGGGTGATGCGCGGGCCGCTGGCCGCGACGCTGCTGCACGTGGCGACGACCGAAGGTGACCGCCATCGCCATCTGAGCGACATCGTGGCGATCCTGGACGCGGCGGAGTTGCCGCGGGAGGTGACGGCGCGCGCCGCGGCGGTCTTTGGCCGCTTGGCGCGGGCCGAGGCGGGCGTTCACGGTACAGGCGTGGAGGAAGTACACTTCCACGAGGTGGGCGCGCTGGACGCGATCATCGACATTGTGGGCGTCTGCGCGGGGCTGGCAGCGTTGGGTGTGACCCGGCTGTACGCATCGGCGCTGCCGCTGGGCGAAGGCTGGACGAACAGCCGCCACGGGCGGATTCCGCTGCCTGCCCCGGCGACACTGGCGCTGCTGGCCGAGGCGGGCGCATCCACACGACCCGCGCCTGGCCCCGGCGAGTTGGTGACCCCCACGGGCGCGGCGCTGGTGGCCGAGTTGGCCGAGTTTCGCCAGCCGCCCATGCGGCTGCGGCGCATCGGGTTGGGCGCGGGGCGTAAGGAGTTTGCCTGGCCCAACGTGGCGCGTCTCTGGCTGGGCGAGGCGGAAGGCGAGGTTGGTCTGGCGGCGTCGCCGTTGGTGGTGCTGGAGACCAACATCGACGATATGAACCCGGAGCTTTACGCGGCCGCGAGCCGGGCGCTCTTTGCGGCGGGTGCGCTGGACGTGTGGCTGACGCCGATCCAGATGAAGAAGGAGCGCCCCGGTGTGCAGGTAAGCGTGCTGGGACCGGCGGCGCAAGAAGCGGCGCTGACGCGCGTGCTGCTGACGGAGACGACGACCCTGGGCGTGCGGGCGCGGCCGGTGACACGCTATGAGGCGGGTCGCACCGTCGCGACGGTGCAAACCCCCTACGGCGAGGTGCGGGTCAAGGTGAAGGTGGTGGACGGCGCGACCCTGGGCGCGAAGCCGGAACACGATGACTGCGTGCGGCTGGCGCAGGCGCAGGGCGTGCCGGTGCGGGTGGTGCTGGAGGCGGCGCAAGCGGCCGCGCACGCGTTAACGACGGGACAGCTTGCCGGGGTCCCCGGCCATTCCTGAATGTTGGTTTGAGAGAGGAGCAGACGATGATTCGCAAGCAAGCCTTTGGGCGCACAGGCCACATGAGCACGGTGACGCTCTTCGGCGCGGCGGCGTTGGGTCGCGTGACGCAGGCCGAGGCGGACCGCACGCTGGACGTGCTGTTGGAATATGGCATCAACCACATCGACACGGCCGCATCGTATGGCGACGCCGAACTGCGCATCGGCCCGTGGATGGCAAAGCATCGCCAGGACTTCTTCCTCGCCACCAAGACGGGCGAGCGCACCTATGCCAAGGCCAAAGCGGAGATTCACCGTTCGCTGGAGCGGATGCAGACGGACCAGATTGACTTGATCCAGTTGCACAACCTGGGCCATCCCGACGAGTGGGACACGGCGATGGGGCCGGGCGGCGCGCTGGAGGCGGCGATTGAGGCGCGGGAGCAAGGGCTGGTGCGCTTTATCGGCGTGACGGGACATGGCCTGTTCATCGCCGCCATGCACCGGCGCAGTCTACAACGCTTCGACTTTGACTCGGTACTGCTGCCCTTCAACTTTCCACTGTTACAGAATGAGAAGTATGCGGCGGACTTTGAGGCGCTGCTCAAGCTCTGCCAGGAACGCAACGTGGCCGTGCAGACGATCAAGTCAATCACGCGCGGGCCGTGGGCGACGTCCGAACGCACCACTTCCACGTGGTATCAGCCGCTGACCGAGCAGAAGGACATCGACGTGGCGGTGGGCTGGGTGATCGGGCGGCCCGGCGTATTCCTCAACACGGTGGGCGACATTCACCTGCTGCCCAAGGTGTTGAACGCGGCGAGCCGCTTTGAGCGCCGCCCGACCGAGGCGGAGATTCAGGCCGTGGCCGCCGAGCAGCACATGACGCCCATGTTCCTGGGGTGAGTCGGTAGGTTGTGTAGCGGCGGTTTCCTAACCGCCGTCGCGGGCCGCACCCATCAGCGGTTGGGAAACTGCCGCTACGGTCAAGCGAGCGTGATCGGCCCTGCGATACCCAAACGCACCTGCCGCTGTGAAATCAAAAGGACGCCGGGGATGAGCCGGCGTCCTTTTTGTCTGTCGTCATTCCGAGGCGTCTGCGCCGAGGAATCTCTCTGTCGCGTGATCGGGCAGAGAGATTCCTCACTACGTTCGGAATGACAGATGGCGCGTTACTCGATCACGACGCGGTCGCTGCCGCTGCGGCCAAAGACCTCGGGCGAGTACATTTCCTCGGCCTTGGTGGGCGGGACGACGAAGTCGCCGGGCGTGGTGGCGCGGGCCACGTAGGTGTAGGTGTAGACGCCTTCCCACAAGAGCGTGGTGAAGGCTTCGACGCGCTGGTCGCGCAGGTTCTGATGATCGTACCAGGTCCACCACCACCACCAGCCGCGCTGTTGGTCGTTCGGGTCCGCGGGGATGTCTTCGGAGACGGCCAGGGCCGGGTTGATGGCCTCCAGCCCGGCGGGCAGCGGGTCCACCAGGGCGACGTTATAGCGGCGGTTCTCGGCGATCATGGTCAGACGCACACGGACGCGGGCGCCGGCCTTGAAGTGCCAGACGCCATCCTGGTCGAGCGTGACGTCGGCGGGGTCGTCCACGGCCTCATAGACGCGCTGGACGGTGAAGCCCATGTCAAGCGGGTCCAGGTCGAGGCTGACCGGGGCATAGCGCAGGCCCAGGCGGTAGTAGAGGCGGCCATCGCCTTCCTTGGCGATGATCAGGTCGGTCGTGCCCGCGCCCATCTCGTCCACCAGGTAACGCATGGGGACGGTGGTCTGCTGGGTTTCGGTGGTGCGACCGTGATATTCATGGGCGGCGACATAGGTCTCGCCCAGCCACATGCGCGCCACGAAGTCGGGCGTGATGGACTCGAAGGTGTTGAAGTAGCGGTCCAGGACCAGGAGGACAAAGACGTTCTCCTGGGTATTGTTCCAGGCACCGGCCCGGCGTTGGGCAAGCAGACCGGCGACCACCTTGGGGATGAGGTCGCTGTCGGGCTGGTCGTTGATCAGCGCATCCAGCACCACAGCGTCGGTGCGCCGGTTGGAGTGGAGCAGGAGATAGGCGTCATCGCCGTAGGCGGTGGTGAAGTTGGCCGCGCCGGGCGTCTCGACGGCCCGGTTGTTGACGAAGCGGCGGATCTCGGTCAGTTGGCTGGTCGAGGCAGCGTCATCGCTGAGCACCTGCCACAGCCAAGCGATGGCTTCCATGGACTGGTCTTCCAGCGCGTACTCGCCGAGCAGGCTGCGGGCCTTGGCCGTGTCCACGTCGTCGAACAGGCTGCGCACGTAGAGCGCATAGGCGCTCAGGGTGTGGCGCGTCTGCGGACCATACCAGTAGGGATAGTAGTTCTCGATGTTACGCAGGTGATCCAGGGCGGCGTTAACCATCTCCGCCGGCACGTCGTAGCCCTTCTGTTCCGCACGCGCCAGCGCATGGGTGACGTGGATGCTGTAGAAGGGGACAGAGTCCTTGCCGCGCGTCCAGACCGGCCAGGCGCCGTCGAAGTTTTGTAA
>CAYJQA010000169.1:0-600 GCA_964372065.1 uncultured Litorilinea sp. | reverse complement strand
GATGTCGCGGGCGACGATGGCCTCCAGTTCTTCCGGCGCGGGCATGTCCGCAGCCTTGAACGCGGTCAGGACGTCGCGCAGGGCGGCGATGCCCAGCACGCGCGAGGCGATCTGCTCGGAGCACTCGAACGGATACTTGACGAGGTAGAGCATGGCGTCGGTGAGCGCCTGGAGCGCGGTGGACGAGGTGCTTAGCTCCAGCCCGCCGAACTGCGGGAAGACCGCTTCGGGCGCGGCGACGGGCTGGACGATGGCCCCTTCATCCACGACGCCATAGGTGGCGAAGGCTTCGGTCGTGGCGGGGGTGTAGACGGGCAGGTCCACGGTGGCGGCGTCGGCGTAGTCGCCGGAGACGGCCGCGATCTGGAGCCGCGCCGTGCCCGCGCTGACGGTCGTCGCGGGGAAGCGGATCTCGCGGCGGTCGTTGGCGGGGATCTCCAACTGCTTGCCCGCGCCTTCGACCAGGTCAAGGTTGCCCGCGCGCACCACGACATCCACGGTGAGGGCTTCGTCGGTCTGGTTCTGGATGACGATGGGCAACTCGAAGCGGTCGCCGAAGTTGAGGAAGCGCGGGGCGGACGGGCGCACCATCAACGGCAG
>CAYJQA010000168.1:0-9916 GCA_964372065.1 uncultured Litorilinea sp. | reverse complement strand
CCCCTTCCCTTTGCGCTTCAAACCCTATCCGTGACCAAAGTGATATGTGGCTAGTGCTCTGTGTTCTTTGTGGCTGATTCCTCCGGTTAAGGTTGCCTGCACCCGGTTGCCGCGTCGGCACGCAAACGCTATTTTCTGAGTAAACGCCACGGCGCAAAGCAGGGAGAAGGGGACCCTTCGGCTATGCCTCAGGGTGACAGCGGGATGGTAGACGGGAAATCGACGCGTAACCACCAAGAAACGGGACCTGATCTATGCAGTTTACGCGTGTAGTGGCGTTGGCCGGCGGCGTCGGCGGGGCCAAACTGGCAACCGGCCTGCAGGCCGCGCTGCCGCCCGGCAGCCTGACCGTGATCGTCAACACCGGCGACGATTTCGAGCATTGGGGGCTGACCATCTGCCCCGACCTGGATACGGTCGTCTATAACTTGGCGGACGTGCATAACCCTACCACCGGCTGGGGCCGCGAGCGCGAGACCTTTGGCGCGCTGGCCGCGATGGGCGAACTGGGCGGCGAGGATTGGTTCCGGCTGGGCGACCGTGATCTGGCGCTGCACCTGCGCCGCACCGAATGGCTGCGTCAGGGCATCCCCTTGAGCGAAGTCACCGACCGCTTGCGCCGCGCCTTCGGCATCACCAGCAGCGTGCTGCCCATGTGTGATGAGCCGGTCCGCACCCTCGTCCATACGGATGAAGGCGACCTGCCCTTCCAGCATTACTTTGTGCGCCTCCGCTGTGAGCCGCTGGTCATGGACCTGACCTTTGTGGGGGCCGAGTCGGCGCGCGTGCCCGACGCCGTGATCGACGCGCTGGACCAGGCCGAGGTCATCATCTTTTGCCCCAGCAACCCCTATCTGAGCATCGACCCCATCTTGAGCGTACCGCGCATGCGCTATCTGCTGGAACACGCCAGCGCGCCCAAGTTGGCGGTCAGCCCGATTGTGGGCGGCGCGGCCATCAAGGGACCGGCCGCCAAGATGATGCGCGAGTTGGGCCAGATGATCAGCCCGCTGACCGTGGTGGACCACTTTGCCGGGCTGCTGGATGCCTTTGTGCTGGACCAGGCCGACGCCGCGCTGAGCGACGCTGTGGGCATGCCCTGTCTGGTCACGGACACGCTTATGACCGACCTGGCGAGCAAGCGCCGCGTGGCCGAGGAGACGCTCGCCTTTGCCGCCGCGTTGATCCGCGCCGCCCGCCGCGCCTAGCCCCTTCCCCTATGGCGACACTTAACCCCACACCAGACCCGCGCGCTGGGCTGTGGCTGATCGTCCCGGTGAAACCGCTGGGCGAAGGCAAGAGCCGCCTGGGCGCGACGCTGTCCGTGACGGCGCGCGCCGATCTCAGCCGCGACTGGCTGGCCCATGTGCTGGCGACTGCGGTCGCCTGGGGCGGCTGCGCCGGGGTCGCGGTCGTCAGTCGCGACCCGGCGGTGCGGGAGCAAGCCGCGGCCGCGGGCGCACACGCGATTGGGGAAGACAGTCGGGAAGCAAGGGATACCCTGAACGCGGCGCTGGAACAGGCGCGGCGCTGGGTCATCCAAGCCGGGGCCACGGCCGCGCTGGTGCTGCCCGCCGACCTGCCGCTGCTGACGGTGGACGACCTCGCGCGGCTGACAACGGTCGCGCCCGGCGCGGGCATGGTCATCGCGCCCAGCCACGACCGCGGCACCAATGCGCTGCTGTTGTGCCCGCCGGACGCCATCCCCTATGCCTTTGGCGAAGACAGCTTTGCCCGGCATCGGGCGCTGGCCGCGGCCGCGGGTGTGACGGTGCACGTCATCCACTCCGCCACCCTTGCCCTGGACGTGGATTACCCCGAAGATTTGTTCTTGCTCAGTTGCTCTTAGACCAACGAACTGAAGAACTCACCACAGCAAATGGTAAGAGACCATCTCAGTTTCCGTCTATCGATGTCCACAGGAGGGTTGCAATGGATATCCCTTGGCGAACGATCATCTGGCGGCAGTTCGGAGCTGCCATTGACATGCTCGACAATGCGCTCCGCGCCTGTCCCGACGAATTGTGGCGCGCCTCCTTGTGGGATAGACCCGCGGAGCGACCGGAGTATTCCCAGTTCTGGTATATCGTCTATCACGCACTGTTCTGGCTCGACCTGTACTTGACCGGCGCTGAGGAAGGCTTTGTACCCCCGGCCCCCTTCACGCTGATTGAGCAGGACGCAGACGGTCCGCTGCCGGAAAGGCCCTATACAAAAGACGAACTCCAGGCCTATCTCGACGGTTGCCGCAAGAGATGCCAGGCGACGATTGAGGCACTGACCGACGAAGCGGCTCAACGGCGCTGTCAATTTGGCTGGGGTGAGGTCAGTTTCGCGGAGTTACTACTCTACAGCATGCGCCACGTGCAGGAACACGCGTCACAGTTAAGCCTGCTGCTCGGGCAGAAGGTAGGCTCAGCGCCGGACTGGAGAGGCAAGGCCAGGAGCAGCGCCGCCTGACCCGGCAGACTTGCACGTACGGATCTTTGTGCTGCAAGGGTGAATATCTCACCGGCGCTCAACCGTCCTCGGCGGCGTCTTCGGCCAGGTCTGCGGCGGCGGCATAGAAGAGCAGCATCACCGAGCCGTACTGCCGCCGGTCGTATTCCTCCAGAACGGCCAGGTCCACCGGCGTTTCTTCGCGCGGGTGAATCTGCACGATAACCGCGCCGTATTCCGCCAGCAGTTCCGGGCGCTGATCCACCAAGGTCAACGCCTTGAGCCACAGCCCTTGATACTGGGGCGGGGCGATGTAGATAAGGTCAAACGGCTCGCCGTGATAACTTTCCAGGAAGGCGAAGCTGTCGCCCTGAGCGGCGAGGGCGCGATCGTCCACCCGGCAGTGGGCCAAGTTGGCCTGGATCACCTGGACGGCGCGGCGGTTGCGGTCGATGAAGTGCGCGAAAGCCGCGCCCCGGCTCAGCGCCTCGATCCCGATCGCGCCCGTGCCGCCGAAGAGGTCCAACACACGCATCCCCTCGACATCGTCGCCCAGGATACTAAAGAGGGCTTCTTTGGCGCGGTCGGTGATGGGCCGCGTCGTGTCGCCGGGCACACTCTGCAAGCGATGGCCCTTGGCGCTGCCCGCAATCACGCGCATGGCCCTACTGTAGCTCCAGGTCCCAGGTGAGGTCGTCGCGCAGCCGGAAGTAGCGCACGGTGGCGTCTTCGAAGCAGGCCAGCAAGCGGCCGTTGGCGAAGCGTTGCAAGACCGAGTGCTGGCAGAGACGCTCTTCCCGCGCCACCGGCCCCAACGCCTCGCGGACGACCGGATCGCTGCACCAAACCTTGCCGAAGCCACGGCGCGGCAGCGGCGGTGAGTCTTCTTCCCAGCCGCCGGGGTTACAGCTAAAGGTTGGATCCGTGGCCTCGTCCCAGGTGTCGGCAAAGGTCTTGTATTGGCCGTCGGGGAAGAGCACGTAGATCAGATTTTCCACGCTCAGCCAGAGCATGAAGCGGTCGGTCGGCTGGGCCGCGCCAAATTCGTTGATGGCGACCGCATCCAGCCCGGCCTCCTCCACCGCGCAGCCCATGCGCTCCTCCAGATCGGGATAGCCCGCCAAGTCCAGATTCGACTCGATGGCGCAGCCCGCGCCTTCCTCCACCTCCAGCGGCGCATAGACCGCGGTGCCGCTGGCCGAAGCGACCGTGACCGTGGGCGAGGGCGATGCGGCGGTGTCCACCGTCACCGCGGCAGACGCGGCGACGGGCGCCGGTGTGGGCAGCGGCGCGCCCAGGGGGCTCCCGGCGACCACGACGGGCAAAGCGACGACCTGGGTGCTCTCCGGGGACGGCGCGGGCGTGGGATCCGCCGCGCCGCCACAAGCCGCCAGCGCCAGACACAGCAGCAGCAGTCCTGCCCAGCGCAGCCGGGCGTGAGTGCGTGCGGGTTGACAACAGTGTTCATTCATAGCAGCAACGTTCCTCATTCGGTCGAATTGACGCATGGCTTGCGCCATAGTCCTTAGCGGCCCGGCTCCACCTGGATCGGGCCAATCTCGATGGCATAGTCGCGCGGGCCGGCGCTCACGGGCAGACGCTGGCCGCTGACGGGATCATACAGCCCCACGGCCACCGTGTAGCTGCCGCCGGGCAGATCGGGGGGCAATAGCAGCCCATAGCGGTCCACGATGGTTTCGCCCGGCAGCCAGGTGCTGGTCGGGCGCAGCCATTGCACCGGCTGGCCGTCACGCTGCGCCAGCTTCTCGTCGGCGGCGTTGAGCAAGTGCACAAAGACCTGATAGTTGTAATCTACCGGGCGTAGACTCTGCCAACGCAACTCCAGCAAGAGTTCGCCGTGCGCCGTCGTCGGGGTAAACGCATAGCCGTCCAGCCGGAACCAACCGTTCTCCTCGCTAATGCCCTGCTCCACTAGCGCCGGGTCGCCAAAGACTGTGCCCAGCCCGGCCTCCTGGAGCGTGCGACGCGCGCGCATGGTATAGAGCGCCAGCCGTTGGCCGTCCGGCTCGCTCATGCGCGTGTTGAACAGCAAGAAGTCTTCGCCGCGCAGCAGCCGCTCCCAACCCGACTGCTCCGGCGCGCTGTTGTCGGGCAGCACCCACAGGCGGTCATAGTCGCCGCGCAGCCGGTCCAGCCAGGCCGCGTTGTCCGCATCCAACTCGCCGTGCGGGAAGAAGCCAAACGTGGGCAAGTGGCCGTGATAGGCGTCGGCGAACGCCTGCGAGTCCGCGGGGAGGAGCATGACCACGGCATCGCCGGGCTGCTCCATCTGGCCGATGCGGGCGGCGGCGCGCAGCAGTTCCGGGCTGGTCAGCCGCGCCTGATAGTTGACCAGCAGCACCACCGCCAGCAACACGATGGCGACGGGATAGAGCCACGTGGCGGACGCCCCCTGGACGCGGTCCTGGGTGTGGTCCGGCTCACGCAGTTGGCGCGCCAGCAGCAGCGCGCCCGCGACCATGCCCGCCAGGGGCAGCGCCAGGCCCACCCAGTCGAGCGCCCACCCAGCGCGGCCGCGCCACCAGGCCAGGATCAGCGTGTCGGCGGAGATGAAGCGCCATTGCAGCACCAGCGGCGAATAGGCGAGCCGGGTGAAGGTTTCCGGCGCAAAGAGCGGCGTCACATTAGCTGCCAGCCAGTCTTGGACCAGGGCGAAGGGGATGAGCAGGCCCAACCACTGCACGCCCACCGAGAGCGCGACCAGCGCCCACACCGCCGCCTGCACCCCGCCAGGAGCCCCCGGGGCGCGGCGGCCTGCGACCATCCACGCTTCCCAAGCCGGGCCGGTCAGCAGGGCCAGGAAAGGCAGGATCGGGACCAGGAAGCGCGGCCCCCAGCTATAGCCGCCGTGCCACATATACCACTTGCCGTAGAGCAGCACATAGACCACAATGATCGCCGCGCAGAAATACAGGGTGACGCGCGCCCGCTGCCGGAACCATCCGATGCCAAACGCGGCCAGCGCCAACACCGGGCTATACCAGAGCAACCCGCGGGCCGGTCCCACCAGCAGCCCCACCACGCCCGACCACCAGACGCCGTTGAAGCGTTCGGTTTCCACATAGCCGCTGTCCCACAGGCTGCCGTAGCGCGCCCAGTTCCACCAGAGTGAGACGCCACCCACCAGCACCACGGGGAACAAGTAGCTGACCAGGGGCCGCCAGTGGATATAGACGAGCCGCAGCAGCGCATCGCCCACCGACGTGGGGCGATCGGCATAGCCGAGATCGCCTTCGCCGGTCGCTTCGGCGGCAAAGATGGCCGCGGTCAACGCGGCCAGGTAGATGGGCAGCGTGATCAGGTTGACCACCCGCGCCAGATAGGCCACGCCCCAGGCCAACGCGCCCATCACCAGATAGCGTTTGCGCGCCGTCTGGCTATAGCTCAACAGCCCATAGGCCCCCGCGGCCAGCCCAAAGCCGCAGACCGGGTCGCTAAAGAGTGTCTGCGTGTAGGGCCAGGCCAGCGTCGCCAGCCCAAAGAGCAGCGCCACCGCCACCGCCGTGGACCGCCGCCAGCCCAGCCGCCGGCTCGCCCGATAGAGCAGCGCGCCGGTCACCGCGGTCAACAGCGGATTGAGCAGCAGCGCCGCCTGCGCCCCGCCCACGCCGGGCCAGAAGCTCGCCAGCCAGACCAGCGGCACGGCCAGCAACGTCATTCCCAGCCCCTTGCGGCTGTAGAGGTTGCCGTCCGGCCCGAAGTTGCCTTGCTGGTTGCCCATCCAGATCAACTGGTTGGAGTCGATCGCGCCGCGGCGCACCATGCTCTCGGCGGTGGCGAACATAGCCAGCCCGTCGCTGCTCTGGATGACGCCGGTATAGGTCAACAGGTAGGCTGCAAGAAGCACGCCAAAGACCGCCAGCGCCAGGCTGCGGTCACGGCGATCAATTTCGCGAATCATGGGACATGGCTTCCAATATCAACCTTCGCATGGGCGGAGGGAGAATCTCACGCAAAGCCGCAAAGGACGCTAAGGGCAGAACGAACAAGTCCTGTCATGTTGAGCAGAGCGAAGCATCCCCTATTATGCCTGAATTAGAAGGGGACTCTTCGCTATCGCGCAGGGTGACAATCTTGCTCTTAGTTCTTTGCGCTCTTTGCGTCTTGGCGTGAGACTCTTTCCTCTCCCCTCACTCTGTCACGGTTACGGACAACTCCAGGTGATCCGCTTGGCTACCGTCGGCCAGGGTCAGCGTGCGGCGACCGGCGTCGTCATAGAGACCGACCCACAGCCGGTAAGCGCCCGGCTGCCCATCCCGCGGGATCGTCAGCACGTAGGGGTCGCGAATCAGTGCGCCCGGCTGCCATGTGTCGGTGGGAGCCAGACCGCGCACCGGCCAGTTATCCTGCTGAGCGACCAGGCTGCCTGCCGGGTCAAAGAGCTGCGTAAAGACCGTATAGCGCCCGGTCACCGGGGCCGCCGCCTGCCAGTATAACACCACGCGCAGATCGCGCCCCACTTGGCCGGGACCTGTGACGACGCGCGCCAGAGTAATCGGCCCGCCCGCCGCCGCGGCCGTCGCCAACGGCGCGCCATCCAACCGTAGCACACGCATGAGACGACACGCGCCCGCTGCGCGTTCCTCTAGAATACGCACGCCGGGCTGCTCACGATAGCGATCCAGGACCACGGCGGGGCTGGTCCCGGAGTAGGGCGCGTCGGTGCGGGCGATCCACCAAAATTCCGTATTCACATGCTCATTGGCGCGGGCCAGCGTGGCGTCGGCGCGGTCGCCTTCGGGCGTGTAGCCGTCCAGCACGTGAAAGGTATACTCCTCACGCAGCCAGGGATAGAGGTCGCGCCACACCTCAGTCTGTTGGGTGACGATGAGCGTGTTCGGCCCGCCCGCTTCGGCGCGCAGCAGGCTCACCGCCGCTTGACAGGGATGCTCCGCCCAACGGCGGTCCCAATATGCCTGCGCCGCCCGCGGCGTCCCGGCCAGGGCCGCGACCGTGGCGACGACCATCACCGCCACACTGGCCCAGGCGACGGCGCGCTGCACCGTCGCCGCGTGGGTGCGCCGCGGCCAAATCTGCGCGACAAACTCCACCAGCAGCAGTACCAGGAGCGCGGTGCGCGCCAGCACCGTGCCTGTCATGATCCAGTGCTCGTCGGGCAGCAAGATCAGAAAGACATCGGCCTCCACAAAGTTGACCAGACTGAGAAAGACGCCCACCGTCACCCCGCGGGCCGTGGGCAGCAGCAGGGCGATAAAGACCAGCACCCAGAGCAAGAATTGCGGACTCCACCCTTTGCTATAGAGAAAAAGCAGGATCACGCCCGCCGCGCTCAGGGCGATGGGGGTGCGCGGTTTTGTCCAGTCATAGGCCCGCGTATAGAGCCACAGGTAGACCAACGCAAAGCCCAGCCCTACCGCGCCCCAGGGGATGCGGCTGTCCCACAGCGAACGCTGCAACCCGTCCAGGTTGCGCATGTCCAGCGGGACCAGGCCGTAGCCGTAAAAGCCGTCAATCAGCGCCCACACGCTTTGCCACGGCGGACGGATGCTCTGGATGCGGAAGCTGCTCAGCGCCAGCGCCGGATTGGCCGCCACCAGCGGATAGCCCACGCCCACGACGACCGCGCCAAAGATCAGCGTATAGAGCGCCGGGCGCAGCAGATTGCCGGCGGCGCGCGGGTTGAACCACTCGCGGCGCGCGGCGTCCCAGCTCAAGCGACTGCCCAGCCAGCGCACCGCGATGGGCAGGAGCAAGATCGGCGTCAGTTTGGTCAGAAAGCCCAGCCCGGCTGCCAGCGCGCTGGCCGTCCAGCCCCACGCCCGCGGGACTAGCAGCAGTTCCAGCCCCAGCAGCATAAAGAAGAGGGGCAGCGGCTCAAACCAGCCCAGCATGGTATAGGTCGGGACGAAAAAGAGGGCATAGAGCGCCGCGGCATAGAGTGATTGTGTACCCCAACCCGCGGGCGGCGACGCCGGTTCAGCGGCAGCCAGCCGTCCGGCCAGGCGGTAGACCAGCAGCAGATTGCCCATGTCGAAGACCAGCAGCGCCAGGCCAAAGAGCACATGAAAGGCCAAGCGCGGTTCGGTCCACGCCGGGATGCGGCTGGCCGCCTCAAAGACGGCGAGCATGATAGCGGGGAACAACGGCGGATAGGCCGTCCACAGATTGTCGTAGGCGGCATACCCCATGGGCACGAGCGTGCCCCAGGTGGCATAGAAGTCATAGTCGGAGAAGTCGGTGATAAAGCCGCCGGGACGTAGCAGCAGCAGCGCCAGCAGCCGGAAGGAGACAAAGAGCAGCAGCAGGACGCCCAAGCCAGCATGGGCCTGACGCCACTGGGCAAAACGGGCGCTCATGGCGTTTGCCGGGAGCCGTCTGGCCGCGGCGCGGTAAACAGACGGCCCAGTCCGGCCCCCAGCGTGACCAGGCCGCTGACCAGCAGGAAGCTCCAATAGCTGACTCCGCGTACCGCCAGCACCACCGCCGCGATGGGGACGCCGCCTTGCGCCAGCAGCGCCAACAGCGCGGCATAGGCCGTCTCGATCTGGCCCAACCCGCCGGGCGTCAGCGGGACCGCGGCGAGGATGTCCACCGTCAGCGCCACAAAGACCGCGGCGGTCAGCGGCAGCGTGTGGCCCAAGCTCAACACGACCAGCCAGAGCAGCAGCCCGTCACAGAGCCAGATAACCAGGCTTTCCGCCGCCACCAGCGCGGCCATGCGCGGGTCGCGCGGCAGACGGCGCAGACTCTCGGCGGCCTGGAGCGCAAAGCCCCACAACGCCTGCCAGGCGGGCTGACGCCAGGCGTCGCGCGCCCGCACCAGCAGCGACGGCATGACCAGCGCGGCCACGCCCGCCGCCGTCAGCAGCGCCAGCGCCACGCCGTACACCCCCAACACCCAACTCGGCACGCGTCCGCCCAGCGTGACCAGGCCAAAGGTCGCGCTCAATGCCAGGATCGCCAGCAAGTCCAGGCCGCGCTCCAGCAGCAGCGTGCCGAGCGTGTCCCCCGCGGCGACGCTAGGCTCCGCCGACGGCGGCAGGCGCAGCGCGGCCACGCGCAGCAGGTCGCCGGCCCGCGCCGGGACCAGCGCGCTCACAAACCAGCCCGCCAGCAGCACACTCGTCACATAGCGATAGGAAAGGCGGTGGCCTAAGGCGGCCAGCAGCATCTGCCAGCGATGGCCGCGCAGGGCAAAACCGGCGTAATGTACCGCCGCAGCCAGCGCCAGCCAGCGCCCATCGACGTGGCGCAGCGCGTCCAGCGTGGCGCGACCGCCGCCCAATGCGACCAACAGCGCCAGGGTCGCCGCGGCCAGCCCGGCCAAGAGCGTCAGCCGCCGCGCGTCCAAACTGGCCCACGAAGCGCGCGCGGGCAGACCAGTAGCCGCAGAATCCTCACTAATCGGCTGTTCCATAGGCGGTCATCTTATCACCGCCGTAGGCTGCGGGCCAAGCGCCGGGGCGGAGCGGGTTGCGTCACAGGAGTACGGTGC
>CAYJQA010000167.1:0-9979 GCA_964372065.1 uncultured Litorilinea sp. | reverse complement strand
TGGGTTGACCTGGGCGCACTTTGGGGCCGACGGCGGCGATCTGTTGGCCGCCGCGGCTACCGGCGGGGTTCCTCATCCCCCCGGCTATCCGCTCTATACCCTGCTCCTACAGGGATGGTTGGCGGCGGGCGGGAGTCTTGCGCCGTCCCTCTCGGCGGCCTATCTCGGCAATCTGTTTAGCGTGGTGCCCGCGGCCCTCAGCGTCGGCGTCACCATCTGCGCCGCGTGGGTCGTCCTGCCCGCCACCCCGGCGCGCCCACTGTGGGCCGCAGGCAGCGGACTGTTGTGGGCCGTGGCCGCGCTGCCCTGGAGCCAGGCGCTCATCACCGAAGTCTATGCGCTCCACGGCCTGCTGGTGGCCGGGCTGGGACTCCTCTTTGTGCAGGCCGCGCCGCGGCCGTGGCTGTTGGGCCTGCTCATGGGGCTGGGCCTCAGCCACCACTTGACCAGCGTCCTGCTGTGGCCCGCGCTGCTCTATGCGCTCGTCAACGCCCGCGGCCGCCGCGCCCTCCTCCCGGCCCTGACCACTGCGCTGGCAATCGCGGCGCTGCTGTATGCGCGCATCCCCTTTGCCGCGGCCGGTCACGGCGCGCCCCCGCCCGTCAACTGGGGCTATGCCGTGACGTGGGATGGCTTCTGGTGGCTGGTCGGCGGGGCCGCCTATCGCGACTATCTATTCGCCGTGCCCTGGTCCGCGCTGCCGGGACGGTTGGCCGCCGCCGCCCGCGTCCTGGTGGACCAATACACACCGCTCGGCGCGGCCGTCGTACTGATCGGGCTGGCCGTCTGGGAACAGAACGCCTGGCCACGGCGCGTGCTCGCGCTGCTGTGGATTGTCCCCGTCAGCCTCTATGCGGTAGGATATAACACCGTAGATAGCCACGTCTATTTGCTGCCGGTCGTCTGGCTGGCCGCGTTGTGGGGGGCGCTGGGGCTACAGACCGTCGCCGCCTGGTGGGCGCGCTATCTCCATGCCGCCGCGACACCCACCACGGCATTGGCAGCCGGGATCGCGCTGGCGCTGCTGGTGGCATGGCGATTGCCCCAATTATCATTGCGCATCGACACGGAAGCGCACGACTACTTGCAATCCCTTGCCGCACACGTCGAACCGCACAGCCTGGTCGTCACGCGCACCGACGCCGCCACCTTTGCCCTGTGGTATGGCGTGTTGGCGGGCGACGTCTTCGCGGCCGTGCCCGGCGTGATTCCCGTCAACGATTCGCTCTATCCCTACGCCTGGTATCGCCGCCTGCTGGCCGCGCGCTATCCTGACGTCCCGGGCATCAGCGAGTCCTTGGCCGCGGCCATTGCCGCCAATCGGGACCGTCCCATCTTTTTCACCGAGCCGCCTGAACCGGCCATGCGCGCGGTCCAGAGCGGCCCCGTCTGGCGTCTGCCCACCCCCACCCGACCATGACCAGCCTCACGCCGTCCGCCCCTGCTCGCCCCATCCGGGCTGCCCTGCCGACGCTGCTCCGCTATACGCGGCTTGGCCTGCGCCTGGCGCTCATCGCCGCGCTGGTCTTTTTGCTCTATAAGGTGGTCCGCCTGGGCTGGATCGGGTGGCAAGTCTATCAGACCGGGCAGACCGCCCTGGCGCTGCGCGCCGACGGCGAGCTGGACGCCGGCGACTTGCGCCAACTCCACGCCGAGCTACAGACGGTCGAAACGCTGGCCGCCGCGGGCGAACGCGAAGCGCGATTTGTCATGCCGCTGCTCACCGCGGCCCAACCGCTGCCCAAGATCGGCCCGACCCTGGCCGCGACGCCCCACTTGATCGCTACCGGGCGCGCGCTGCTGGGCCTGGCGACCGCGGGCCTGGGGCTGATCACCGCCGAGTTGGACGCCGACGCCGGAGCCGGCGACGACGCCCCCCTGGTCCCCTTGCTGGTCCAGACCCTGCGCCACCAGCCCGACGAAGTCACCCGCCTGCGGACATACATCCTTGCAGCCCAAGGCGCGCTAGCCCACGTCGACGCCCCCGCGCTCATCGCGCCCCTGGCCGCGCCGGTCGCCCAGGGCAGAGCCGCGCTCAATCTGGCCGCGGTGGGGGTGCAACTGGCCCCCGACTTGCCCGCCCTGCTCGGCTTTGACGGCCCGCGCACCTATCTCTTGTTGGTCCAGAACAGCCAGGAGCTGCGCGCCACCGGCGGCTTCATCAGCGCCGTCGGCACGGTCACACTGGATCAGGGCAGCCTCGGCGACCTGCACCTGAGCGACAGCTACGCCGTCGCCCGCAACGACGTGGATCACCCCTGGGCTCCCGACCCCATGCGCCGCTACATGGGGGTCGAACTGATCTTCCTGCGCGATGCCAACTGGTCGCCCGACTTTCCCACCAGCGCCCAACTGGCTCGCGCCCTCTACGCCCAGGACGCCGGGGTGCAGGTGGACGGTGTCGCGACCGTGGACCTGCACGCCGTCCAGATCCTGATCGGCGCGCTCGGCCCCTTGCAGGTTCCCGGCGCCGACGCCCCCGTCACGGGCGATACCATCATCGAGCAGGTGCAGCAGTTCTGGGACCAGCCCCCCACCACGGGCGTCTCCGCCGAGACGGACCGCAAAGCGTGGCTGGCGCAGCGCAAGGACTTCATCCCCCTGCTGGCGGAAGGCGCGATCGCGCGGCTGCGTGAGGGCGCGTTTAGCCCGCTGGCGCTGGCCGCGGCCGCCACTGCCGCGCTGGATCAGCGCGGCGTCCAGGTCTGGCTGGCCGCGCCGGCCGCCGCCGAGGTGCTGGCCGCGGTCGGGTGGGACGGCGCGCTCCGGCCCGACCCCGCCGCCGATTTCGTCGCGGCGGTGGATGCCAACATGGGCTACAACAAAGTGGATGCTGTCGTGGAGCGCAGCCTGGAGTACGCGGTCGTCTGGCCCGACGGCCCCACCGCGCCCGCCGAAGCCACCGTGCGCCTCGTCTATCGCCACCCGCTCCACGCGCCCGACGTGGAGTGTATCGCCAGATACGGCCAGGCCGACCGCTACAACGACATGATCGAACGCTGCTATTTTGACTATGTGCGCGTCTATATCCCCGCGGGCAGTGAGTTGATTGACGCCGCAGGGTTCGACCCCGGCACACTCACCACCCAGCCGGGCGAACGCGGCACTCAGGTCTTTGGCGGCTACTTTGTCCTGCGCCCCGGCGCAAGCCATACCGTCACCCTGCGCTATCGCCTGCCCGCGCGCATCGTTCCCGCCGCCTATCGCCTCGTCGTCCAGCGCCAGTCGGGCAGCGGGTCGTTGCCGCTGACCCTCACGACCCCGGACGCCGTCTACACCGGCGTGCTGAGCGACGGGCTATTAGCCTGGACGCCCGGCCAATAGCGCGACGCTAGACCGCCGCGAGCGCGGCCAGCACCTTGGGCAGCACTACGCCGCTCGTCCCCTGCAAAAAGACCGTCGCGCCGGACGCAAAGGGCGTCCAGTTGGGGTCGACGTCGATCAGCGCCGCGCCGCTGCGACGCGCTATCCACGGCAGTTCCGCGGCGGGATAGACCACGCCGCTAGTGCCCACCACGAGCATGACGTCACAGTGGGCCGCGGCCTCCTGCGCGGCAAAGATGGCGTCGCCCGGCAGCATCTCGCCAAACCAGACCACGCCGGGCCGCACCCGCCCGCCGCAGACAAAGCATTGCGGCGGCTCGACGGCGGTGCGGTCCTCGGCAAGGAGATGGTGCACGGTGGCGCAGCGTTCACAGCGAAAGCGGTTGAGCGAGCCGTGCAGGTGGAGCACGTGCTCGCTGCCCGCCCGTTCGTGCAGGTCGTCGATGTTTTGCGTCACGAGCATCAGTTCCGGCACGTGCGCGGCCAACCGCGCCAGCGCGACATGCCCCGCATTCGGCGCGGCCGCCTCCGCCAGCGCCAAGCGCGACATATACCAGCGCCAGACCAAACCGGGATCCTCCGCGAATCCCTCCGGCGACGCCAACTGCATGGGGTCATAGCGCGCCCACAGCCCGGTCTGAGCCTCGCGAAAGGTGGGGATCCCCGACTCGGCGCTAACGCCCGCCCCGGTCAGACAGACCACCCGCTGCGCCTGGTGGATCAACCGCGCTGCGGTGTCGAGATCGGAGTCTTTCACGGCCGCCCTCCTGAAAATATCGGCACTAGCCAAGACCTTGCCCAACGGTGGCCGTTGTCATGCCGAGTTGCCTCACACGTCGTCCATTCATGCTCAGCATACCACACCGCCGCAGGGTCGCGACGCCGCCCCTCTTGGAGCGTGCTCGCCGTTCCGGTATAATGGCGACAGCCATCGTCGCTTGGGCGGTGTCCTGCCGCCCAACTAGCAGAGAAAGCGAACACAATTTATTATGTCGAGTCCTGCTCAGGTATCCCATGCGGAACTGATGCAGCGCGCCCGTGCGTTGCAGGAGAAGATTCGCGGCTGGCGGCGCGAGATTCACCGCTACCCGGAGCTGACCTTCACGGAGCAGCGCACCGCGGCCCTGGTCAACGCCACCTTGATCGACCTCGGCATCCCCACGGACACTGAAGTCGCCAAGACCGGCGTCGTCGGCCATCTGGCCGGTGGTGACGGCCCCCTGGTGGGTCTGCGCGCCGACATGGACGCGCTCCCCATCACCGAGATCAACAACACCGACTTTGACAGCACCCGCCCCGGCATCATGCACGCCTGTGGGCATGACGCCCATACGGCCATGCTGCTCGGCGCGGCCACCTTGCTCAAGGGGCTGGCCGACGAAGGTCGTCTCCCCGGCTCCATCCGCCTACTCTTTCAGCCCAGCGAGGAAGCCCAGGACGCCGAAGGCAAGTCCGGTGGGATGCGGATGGTTGAGGAAGGCGCGCTCAAGGGGCTGGATGCGGTCTTCGGGCTGCATGTGGACTCCATGCACGATGTCGGCCATGTCGCCACGCGCGAAGGCGCGATGATGGCCGCCGCCGACGAGTTCCGCCTGACCATTCGCGGCTCCGGCGGGCACGCCGCCCGGCCTCACACCACCATCGACCCCATTTACCTGGCCGGGCACGCCATCGAGGCCATTCACGGCGTGGTCAGCCGCCGCGTCAACCCCATCGAACCGGCGGTTATCACCATCGGGACCATCAACGGCGGGACGGTCAACAACGTCATCCCCGACACGGTCCACATGACCGGCACGATCCGTTCCTTCTCGCCCGAAACCCGCACCACCTTGCACCGGGAACTGCGCCGCGCGTGTGGCGTCGTCGAGGCGCTGGGCGGCACATTCGACCTGGACATCCTGTGGGGCTATCCGCCCACGGTCAATTCATCCGAAGCAACCGCGGTCGCGTGGGATGCGCTGACCGGCCTGCTCGGCGCGGAGAGCGTCCACGAGGCCTCCATGCGCATGGGCGCGGAAGACTTCAGCTATATGGCGCAGGCCGCGCCCGGCTGCTTCTTCAACCTGGGCGTCCACAGCCCGGCCTGGGGGGACGCCGTCTACAACGTCCACCGCGCCGACTTCCGCCTGGACGAAGACGCCCTGCCCGTCGGCACCGCGGCCCTGGCCGCGGCGGCGCTCGCCTGGATGTACGCCAAACGTTAGGGCATCGCCCGACGCGGACTCTCTCCGGCCCGGGGGGCCGGAGAGAGTCCGCCCTTTTCTATGCAAGAACCGACATGTATCGCATGAGCTTGTGCAATTCCTCGCGACGCGCCGCGGCCGGCCTGGCCGGACTGGTGCTGGCGATCCTCTTGGCCGCCTGTGGTGGGCCGGAGCCGCAGCCGCTCATCTTTGGCGCGGCCCCGTGGCAAGACGGCGAGGTGAGCCAGTACAGCATCACCGCTATCGACCAACAACATGCCGGCACGGCGCGCTTCGACCTCACCCTGCTCCCCGATGGGCAGTGGAATCTGCGCCGCGAGATCAACGCGCAGGGTGTGCAAGAGATTGTCGTGGTCGATATGCGCGAGACGGACTTCCGCCCCTCCCAAGCGACCCTCATCCGCATGGACGCCGCCGGCGTCGAACAAGTACGCTCCACCTATTCCGGGAGCCAAGTCGACCTGGAACTGACCACCAAGCAGGATGTCACGACCGTGGAGCGCGTCAGCATCCCCAGCGATGTGCGCGACCAGCGCAGCTTGCTCATGATCGCCCGCGCTTTGCCCCTGGCCCGCGGCTATGCCACCCGCCTCAACACCTTTCTGCCCGTGGTCGGCCTGCTGGACCGCGTCACCCTCCGGGTCGTCAAACAGGAGCAGGTCACCGTCCCCGCCGGGGTTTTCGATACGTGGCGGGTGCGCTTGGACACCATCGACAGCCGCACCGAGGCCTGGATCAGCGTTGCGCCCCCGCATCCTCTCGTCAAATACATCGACGGGCGCAACGGCGGTGTGTTCGAGCTGGCTGCATATCAGCCCGGCCCCTGAGCGCGCCTTTGCGCGCAAACGGGAACAGATTGCCGTCGCCTTACGTCAACTGAATACAGGCTGCACGCCGCGCTTGCGGGCGCTTGCCTGGCGCTGTTCACCGGCAGGCAGCCGCACCCGCCTGATCACTTACAGAAAGGCGCAACTATGAAGCTGGACTCGTTTACCTGGGGGGTCATCGGTGTGGTGGCCGTGATCCTGGTGGCCGCCGTCGTCACGGTCAATCTCACCGGCGGCGCGGGCTGGGACGCCCTGGAGTACATCGTCGAGGACATCCCCGAAGCGCCGGTTATGAACGCGTTTCTGGCGCTGCAGCAGGGCGACATCACCCGCGCTCGCGCCCAATACAGCCAGGCCGTGCTGGACGAAATCGGCGGTCCCGAGGGCTATGACCCCTTTAGCAACCGCGGCAGCGGACAGAGTAGCCGCCTGCGCATCCTCAAGGCAGAACCGCTGGAGGATGACCCCGACCGCGCCCTGGTCACTGTGGCGATCGACTTCTACTCGCGCACGGGGCCGTTTGGTTCCGGCACCACCTGGATGCGCGAGACCACCATCGAGGTGGTGCGCGAAGACGGCGCGTGGAAAATCAATTCCCAGGAATACTTCTGGTGATCGGAGCCGGGTGAAATGGGCATGGTGTCGATCATCATCCTGGTCCTGCTTGTAGGAATTGTACTGGCCATCGAGTCTAGGGGAACCGCCATGACCGCACTTGCCACCCCACAGGAGCGCGCCGCGCCGGGCCGTGGCGCACGCGTCTTTGTCAGCCGGCTCTATTTCTACGGCGTCGCGCTGATCAGCCTGATCACCGGCATCGTTGCGCTGGACAATCTGCTCTACGTGCTGGACCGCGTCTGGCTGGACCGCACCGGCCTGGGGGCCGTCGATGCCTTCAGCCGCGATGCCGTGGCGAGCAGCGGCGGCCTGTTGCTGGTCGCCACGCCCATCTATGTGCTCCACTGGGCCTTTGTCCAACGCCGTGTCGACGCCGCCGAGACCGCGTCCGCGCTGCGCAAGCTCTTTCTCTACATCGCCTCCGGCGTCGCCTTGGGTTACAGCCTTTTCAACGCCTACATCCTTGTGGACGAAGCGGCCCGCTTGGCCTTCGGCGCGCCGTTGACCGACAGCCTCATCTGGCCCGCCGGTTGGCTGCACCGCCTGGCGATGGTCACGATTGGGCTGGCCCTGTTGCGCTACTTCCAGCGCATCGCCCATGCGGACGGCGACCGCGGTGAGGAGATCGGCTGGGCCGGCACCTGGCGGCGGCTCTATCAAACCCTGCTGGGCGTCGCCGCGCTGACGGTGGTTATCATGGGCGTCGGCGGCATCGTCGAGCGAATCGTCAGCGAGTTGCTGACCGCCCCGTCCGAGTTTCTGCGCCTGGGCTGGGTGCGCGATGCGTTGGCCGACGACATCGCCAAGACGCTGGTGGGGGCCGTGCTGCTGCGCGTCAACTGGCAGCGCTGGCGCAATCTCGCCGCGGAACACCCCGGCGAAGCCCAAGCCGCGCTGCGCCGCTTCTATCTCTACGTGGCGGTCGTGGGCGGCGCGCTGACCGTGCTGCTCACGCTGGGCGGACTGCTCAACGACGTGCTGCGCGTGCTCTTTGGCGTGCTCACCTGGTCCGACTACCGCCTACTCCACACCCTGACGATTGCCATCGCCTATGCCCCGGTGGGGTTGGTCGTCTGGCTGTGGCACTGGCGCTTTCTCCAGCGCGAGGCGAGCGCCCACGGCGAGAGCGAAGCCGGCGCGATCATCCGCCGCCTCTACTATTACGTGGTCGCGGCCACGGGGCTAGTCTTGCTCTGGCTGGGCCTGGTGGAGATCGTACAGGTCATCTTGGACCTGGGGCTGCGCGCCGCGGGCGCGGTCGATAGCCGGTTCTGGGCCGAACCGCTGGCGACCGGCCTCAGCCTGTTGGCGGTGGGTGCGCCTATCTGGGCCTATCACTGGCAGGTAACGCAGCGCGTGGCCCGCCGCGATGACCTGGCCGGGCAACACGAACGCGCTTCCGGCCCGCGCAAAGTCTTTCTCTATGGCGTCGCCCTGGTCAGCGCGCTGGTCGTGCTCTTCTTCTTGGGCCAAGTCGTCTATCGCATCCTGCTCATCGCCCTGGGCGACCCCAGCGCGTCCATGAGCGAACTCAGCACCGTGGGCGACCTGGCGCGCAGCCTGATCGCCGCGGCCATCTGGGTCTATCATGTGCTCGCCATCCGCGCCGACGCCCGGCTGGGCGTCGAGGCGCCCGCGCCCCCGGCGCTCGCCCCGGACGAACGCCGCGCAGTCCTCACCGCGACCATCACTCAGTTGGAGCAGGAGCTAGCCGCCGCGCGCGCCGAATTGGCCGCGCTGCCGTCCGCCGACACGCAATAACACTTGCCCATCGGGCAATAGGCTTCCCCAAAAAGCGACAGCCGCTCCGAATGGCGGCTGTCGCTTTTTGCTGTTCAATTCCGCCGCGCGCCACTCTATTCCTCCACGCTCACCTCGACGCGGAAGAACTTGGTCAAGTCCTGCTGCAGCCGCTCGCTGATGGAGCATAGCTCGTCGGGGAAGGCCAGCTTGGTCAGCCCCTGTCCCGCCTTGAGCACGATCATGAACTGGTCGCGCCCGCGCGGGTCGCGCACGGTGTCGAAGATTTCCTTCAGCCGGTACTTGTCCCGGTCCAACTCGCCCGAAGGTCGAAACACGATCTGCAGCGTGCGCGGAGCGTGCCCGTTGCCGCCGGCCTTGCCCGGCTTGGCCGCGTCCTTGCCCGCGCCCCGGCTGCCTTTGGGTCGCGCCCCGGATTCGCCGTTCGTGACCGGCGAGGTCTCTTCCGCCGGGGTCGCCGCGGGCGCAGACGGCGGTGGCTCGTCAACCGGCGCGGGCAGCGTCGCCGCGACCGGTTCGCTCTCCGGCGCGGCCGGTGCGCTCGCCAGCGTCGCCAGGTCCACCTCCATGCCCGCGGGCAGGGGGATGTATTCTTCGGCATCCTCCTCGCGCAGGCTGCGCGCCTCGTGCAAGTAAGGGTTCTTGTCGACCGTCAAGGTGTCCACCACCCGCTGCGTTACCACCGGCTTGGCCGTGAGCAGAGCATCGCTGGGAGACTCCGGCGGTGGCGGCGGCTCGGACGGAGCCGGATCGGCCATCCAGGCCGGTTGGCTCGGCACAAAGGGGACGTCGTCCATCGGCGGCGCATCGTCGTCGTCCGGCCCGACACCGCTAAACGCCGGTTCGGCGTCCAACATTCCTTCATCGTCGGCGTGCAAGTCCATGACTCCTTCGTCCAGCCGCAGCCCGTTCAGCGTGGGGGCCACGTCAAACAACGGCTTCTGGTAGTTCGGGTCCGGCCCCACCGAGAGAATCTGATCCACGTGGGTCTGGAAACTGTCGGCCAGCACGCTCGTCTGGTTCTCGCGCGTCTGCGCCTTGCCCTTGACGATCACCACCGTGTCGGGGTGCAGCACGTCCTTGACCTCGGCGTAGGTGCGCGGGAAGACGACCACCTCGCATTGGCCCGTCATGTCCTCCATCTGGACAAAGGCCATCTGGTCGCCCTTCTTGGTGTTGATGGTGCGGACGCTCAGGATCATCCCGGCCAGCATGACGTTCTTGCCGTCATAGCGTTCGTCC
>CAYJQA010000166.1:8374-9981 GCA_964372065.1 uncultured Litorilinea sp. | reverse complement strand
CGGCGGTCAACGCGCCCAAGCCCGCCGCGCGTGGCAGCGGCGATGTCCTGGAAGATACTCGCCCGGCGGCCCAGGTCTAGGGCGTGCTGCCGGTTCAACGCAGGTTAAGCCCGGCAGGCGGGCACGCGCATAGCTCCGGTGCAGCAGTTCCTTCACGCCGGGCCGCGCTCCGCGCAAGGGTCCGCGCACGATGAAGCAAACCCTCTGGCATCTCCTCAAGGTCGTTATCGGTGTCGGGCTGCTCTACTTTCTATATACCCGGCTCGAAGACCCCGCCGCGCTCTGGCAGCAGATCGCCCAGGCCGACTGGCGTCTGCTGGTCGTGGGCGGCGTGTGCTATGCCACGGCGGTGGCGCTTAGCGGGCTAAAGTGGGGCGTGCTGCTGGCGGCGGCAGGCATCCGCGTGCCGCGGGGTCGCCTCATGGCCTACCAGTGGCTGGCCGAGTTCTTCAATAACTTCCTCCCGGCGCAAGTGGGCGGCGATGTCATGCGCGGCTATGCCGTAGCCAGCGACACCCGCCGCGCCGCGGTCGCCGCGGCCAGTGTGCTGATTGACCGCTTTATCGGCCTGCTGGTCTTTATGCTCGCGGCGGCCATCGGCGCGTGGGGGATGGTCGCCTTTGGCCGCCCGGACGGGACGCCCTTCACGCCGGAGGAACTGGTTTCCGTCCGGCTGATCGCGCTGGGCAGCGGCGGGGCCGCGCTCTTGCTGGTCGCGCTGATGGCCGCCATCCTCAGCCGGCGGCTCAAGGTGTGGGCCGAACGGCTGCTGGTGTGGCTCCCGCTGCGCCGGCTGACGGTCCCCATCTGGCAGAAGCTGGCGGACGCCTTCAACATCTACCGTACGCAGCCCGCCGCGCTGGCGTGGACCGCGCTGGGCAGCGCCGTGATCGTGCTGCTCACCAGCGTCAATATCTGGCTGATCGCTGCCGCCATCCGGCCCGGCAGCATCACGCTGCTGGAAGTCTTGACCATCAACCCCATCATCGTCTTTGTGGCGCTGGCGATCCCGCTGTCGCCCGGCGGTCTGGGCGTGCGCCAGGGCGCGTTTGCCGGGACGTTTCTCCTCATGGGCGCAGGCAGCGAACTCGGCTTTGCCGTGGGGCTGGTGCAGCAGGCCATCGGCTACATCGTCAGCCTGCCCGGCGGCTATCTGTGGCTGCGCAACGGCAACCGCCGCGGCGCACCGCGTCCTACCGCCGCCGACTAGCCGCATCTCCAGGCCGCCGCTCCGCATACAGTCAATCCGCCGGAAATGCGCTACAATAGGCATAGATTCGCCGCGCCGCGGTCTAGTCGCCGCACGCGCCGGTGATCTTTCGCCCCTCGCTTACCACAACGTGATCAGACTCAGACCTACCCTGGGAGGCAATCATGGCTGATCCGCAACCACTGGGTGTGAAAAGCGTCCTCACGCTCAACGCGCTCGATTATCTGGAAGCCCGCGGCCTCAACGTTCTGGTCTTTAGCAACTGGTACAGCAGCGACTTTAGCGATTCCAAGATTAGCGGCGTCGAATTCATTCACCACGGCGTGCGCACCGTGACCAACGGCGATGTGCGGCTGGACCCCACACCGGGCCAGTGGGACCCGATCCCCGTGTTCAA
>CAYJQA010000166.1:6616-8364 GCA_964372065.1 uncultured Litorilinea sp. | reverse complement strand
GCGGCGCGCGGTGGATCGACAGCGCCATGCCATCGAGGCGTTTTCGACCTATCCGGCCTACAACTGCGATTTTTCGATTCGCGTCCAGGCGCAGGGCGAGGGCATTGTGCTCAGTGTCCATCTGGACCAACCGCTGCCGGAGGAACTGGAGGGGCGCGCCGGGTTCAATCTGGAATTTCTGCCCGCGGCCTATGCCGAAAAGAGCTATCTCATGGACGGCGTAGGCGGCGTTTTCCCGCTCTATCCCAGCGGCCCCATGCGGGTAAACGCGGCGGGCGAGACCGAGCCGCAGCCGTTGGCCGTGGGCAGGACGCTGGTGCTGGCGCCCGAAGACCCGGCGCGGCGCATCACCGTTGCCGACCAGGACGGCGAGTTGCTGCTCTACGACGGCCGCAACAAGGCCCAAAACGGGTGGTATGTGGTGCGCGGGCTGATCCCCGGCGGGCGATCCGGGCTGGTGCTGGAATGGCGCTTGACCGCCAACACGATCCCCGGCTGGACCCGCCCGCCCGTGATCGCCCATTCGCAGGCCGGCTACCATCCCCTGCAGCGCAAGGTCGCGGTCGTCGAACTGGACCGCAACGACGCGCCGCCGGCGACGGCGCGCCTCCTGCGTGTGACCGAAAGCGGCGCGCTGGAGGCGGCGCATACGGACGCGCTCGGGGTCTGGGGCGACTATCTGCGCTATCACTACCTCACCTTCGACTTTAGCGCCGTGACGCAAAGTGGGCTGTACATGATCGAGGTGGGCGACCAGCGTACCAAGCCCTTCCGCATCGCCGCCGACGTTTACGCCAACGCCTGGCAGCCGACGCTGGATGTGCTGTTCCCGGTGCAGATGGACCACATGCACGTGCGCGAGGCCTATCGCGTCTGGCATGGCGCGGCGCATCTGGACGACGCTATCCAGGCCCCGGTCGATCACGTACACTTTGACCTCTATGCCCAAGGCCCCACCACCGACACGCCCTTTGCGCCGGGTGAGCACATTCCGGGGCTGGACGTGGGCGGCTGGTTTGATGCGGGCGACTATGACATCCGCACGCAGACGCAGTACGCGGTCGTGTCCAGCATGGTCCAAAGCTGGGAAGACTTCGCCATCGCCCGCGACGACACCACGGTGGACCAGGCGCGGCGCGCGGTGGAGGTGCACCGGCCCGACGGCAAGCCCGACCTGCTCCAGCAGATCGAACACGGCGTCTTGGCGCTGATCGCCCAATATCGGGCCGTGGGCCATGCGATCCCCGGCATCATCGTGCCCAACATCACCCAATATACCCATCTGGGCGACGGTTCCACCGAGACCGATAACGTGGTGACGGACTTGGCCGAACCCATCCGCCGGGACAGAGACGGCTTCCACAACAGCCTCGCCGACGACCGTTGGGCGTTCACCAGCAAGTCCACGACGCTGAATTACGGGGCCATTGCGGCGCTGGCCGCGGCGTCGCGCGCCTTGCGGGGCTACAACGACGACCTGGCCGCCGAGTGCTTCGCCACAGCGGCCAGCGCCTGGGACGAAGAACAAGGCCATGCGCCCGACCGCTTCAGCCACGGCAACACGACCGGCGGCAATCTGGAGGAGGAGGCGTTGCGTGCGGCAGTGGAACTGCTGGTCTGCCAGCAGGCGGCCAAGTACGCCGAGCAGGTGGCGGCGCGGTGGCCCGCCATCGAGGAGCGCTTCGAGAACATGGCCGCGGCGGCCGTGCGTGCGCTGCCGTACATGGACCAGGCGTATGGCGACAGAC
>CAYJQA010000166.1:0-6606 GCA_964372065.1 uncultured Litorilinea sp. | reverse complement strand
CCCCTATGGCGTGCCCATCGCGACGGGCGGCTGGGCGGGCAACGGTCGCATCATCACCTGGGCCATCACCAACTACCTGCTGCACAAGGCCTTCCCCGACTTGATCGACGCCGAACACGCCTTCAAGGGGCTGAACTACATCTTGGGCTGCCATCCCGATTCCGACATCTCCTTCGTCTCCGGTGTGGGGAGCCACTCCAAGCGGGTCGCCTATGGCAGCAACCGCGCCGAGTTCAGCTACATCGCCGGGGGCGTCGTACCCGGCGTGTTGATTCTCAAGCCCGACTTCCCGGAGAACAAGGAGGACTGGCCGTTCATGTGGGGGGAGAACGAATACGTGGTGGACGTGTGCGCCGAATACATCTATCTGGTCCACGCCGCCCACGACCTGGCGCAGCGCGGCTAGTGGGTGATCGTCAGTGTCATGCTGAGCGCCCCACGCCGGGTTCCGGCGCTAAGAACGCGAGGACACGACGGCTTTTGTAGCGGCGGTTTTGAACCGCCGGGGCCGCCCGTGCGGTTGGAAAACCGCACCTACGATCAGCGTGTCCTTAGAAGTGCCGCGAAGCATGACAACCCGTGTACAAACAGTTGCTTAGTGGGGGCACATGCATGACCGAACTCCAGTCAGAGGGCGAATGGCTCGGCGAGGACGAAGCCGCCGGCCTCTATGCTGCGGGTGACGCGGCGCACGACTTTGACCACGTGCGCCGCGTCACCCGGCTGGCCGTCCACATCGCCCAAGCCGAGGCCGAAGAGCGCCCGGTCGACGTGACCGTGGTGCGGCTGGCCGCGCTGTTGCACGACGTTCCGGTGGACGCGCCGCGCATCGCGCATCACCGGGCCGCGGCCGCGTTTGCCCACGACCTGCTCATCGCCCGCGGGCTGGATAAGGAGCGCGTCGCCGCGGTGGTCCACGCCATCGAGGCGCATCGTTTTCGCGATCAGTCGGTAAGCCCACAGACGTTGGAAGCCCAATGCCTGTATGATGCCGATAAGCTGGACAGTATCGGCGCGCTGGGGGTGGCGCGGGTCTTTGCCTTTGCGGGCAGCCATGACAACCGGCTGTGGACCGCGCCCTGGCGGGCGATTGCGCCGGACGGTCCGCGGCCCTCCGGCCCCGACTATACGCCGGTGCATGAGTTCGTGTTCAAGCTGGGCCGTCTCCTGGCGACGCTGCACACGCCGACCGCCCGGCGCATGGGCGCGGCGCGTCACCGCTTCATGGTGGAGTTCTTCGACCGTCTGGACGCCGAAGTCGAGGAACTTGTCTAGTGTGGGGAGCGTCAATAGCGGGAGACAGGGCGCTGTGCGATGACATGGGTTGGCCGCGCCGCCGGCGCGGCAGTATGGAGCATGATGACTGGGCGGACGTGTGGGTATTGGCTGTGGGCGCTGCTCCTGGCGGGAGTGTGCGCCGTGGGGTGGGCGTCGCCGGCGTGGGCGCAGACGGAAGCGCCGTCTGAAGCACCGCCAGAAGCACCGACGGAGATGGTTCTCCCCGGCCTGGCCGCGGCCACCGGCGCGACCTTTGTCCCGGGTGTGGTGGTGGTCGGCGTGCGCGGCGATGTCGCGCAGAGCGCCGCGTTGGGCGCGCTCGCGCCCCAGGCTATGGAGCCGCTGGATTTGCGCGGGCTGGACGGCGCGCAGGGTGACGGCGGGGTGGTGGGGCTGCGGCTGCAAGTTGCACCCGGCACGGAGTTGGCCGCGGTCGCGCAGCTGCGCCAGGACCCCGCGGTCGTCTTTGCCGAACCGGACTGGCTTGCCTTCGCGGCGCAGGTCGCCCCCCAAGCCGTTCCGCAAGCAACGACCGAGACGCCCTTCACCGTGGCCGACGACCTCTACGACCGCCAGTGGTATTTGCAGCGCATCAACATGAGCCGCGCGTGGTACATGGCGCGCAATGACGCCGGGCATAACCTCACCACCATCAGGGTGGCGGTCATCGATTCGGGCGTGGACCTGACGCACCCCGACCTGGCCGGGCACTTGCTGCTTGGCCGCAACTATCTAGTCCCGGCCACGGCCCCCACCGATGACAACGGTCACGGCACGCACCTGGCCGGGTTGATCGCAGGCGTGCTGGACAACGGCGGCATGGCCGGGACCGCGCTCCAGGTCCGTGTGGACCCGCTCAAAGTGCTCGATGCGGCGGGCAGCGGCCCCACGACCGCGATTGCCCAAGCCATCCGCGATGCGGCCGACGGCGACGCGCGCATCATTAACCTCAGCCTCACGCTGGCAGAGGATACACCGCCTATGCGTTCCGCGGTGGCATATGCCGTCAGTCGCGGGGTGCTGGTGGTGGCGGCGGCGGGCAACTGCTACTACCATCCGGTCGACGGCCACTTGATCTGCCCGCCCCCGGTCCTCTATCCCGCCGCCTATCCCGGTGTGTTGGCGGTGGCGGCGTCTTCCTACTATGACACGCGCGCGTATTACAGCGCGGTAGGGCCGGAGGTGGACCTAAGCGCGCCGGGGGGCGTCAGCGGGACGGCCATCCTCAGCACCTGGTCGAGTCATGTCTCCGCGGTGCAGGCCTGCCGGGCCGGTCTGCTCACGTTCGACGGCGCGCCCTATTGCATGGCCGAGGGGACCAGCATGGCCGCGGGTATTGTCTCCGGTGTGGCCGCGCTGGTATGGAGTGTGCGGCCCGACTTGACCGCCGCCGAGGTGGCAGACTTGTTGAAGGAGACCGCTGCGGTCATCCCCGGCAGCGCCAGCGAGATCGGCGTGGGGCGGATCGACGCGGCCCTGGCTGTGCGCCAGGCCATTGCGCCGCACCTGGCCGGTCTGCCCGACGAACTGACGGCGCTGGTGGAACTGGACGACGCGCCCGTCCGGCTGACGGTGGCGCTGGAGAACCCCGCGTGGGAACCGCTGACCTGGAGCATCACCCGCACCGCAGTCATGAGTTGGTATGGCATCGGCGGGCCGATCAGCGGCGTGGTGAGTTACGGCGCACCGGCTGCTACGCAGATCGTCATCACGCCTACCGAACTGCTCACCGGGACAACGCTGGGCGGGCTGCGGCTGACGACCACCGCGCCGGACGGTGGGGAGACCATTTACCAGATTGGTGTGCGCGTCAAGGCTGCCCAGTTTGCCCATACGCGCATCCCGTGGGTGAGTGGGGGCAGCGCGCCCTATGCGTGGCTGGAGCCAGGGGTGGGCGGTCGTGTGGTCCATACCATGACCACCAGCAGCAACGTCCGCGTCAGTCTACCCTTCACCTTCCCGATGAAAGGCCGCGTCTTTAACGATATGCGTGTCTACAGCGACGGGCTGATCACCTTCCCGGCGGCAACCGTCGTCACGGCGCTGCCCAACCGCTGTCTGACCAATGCCGTATCGCCGGGGCTGGCCGTCTACGGCTGGTGGGCGGACCTGAATCCGGGGGCAGTAAACAGCCGCATCTCGGTCTTTCAGGCCGACGCCGACCGCTTTGTGGTGGAATATGAGAACGTGCCTGCCGCGCCGGGCATCACCCCGGCCTATGTGGTAGACTTCCAAATCGTCTTGCACCGGGACGGCTCGGTGCGGCTCAATTACCGCCGCGTGCCAAGCGCGCCGCCGGCCCGCGTCACCATCGGCATGGAGGCGCTGGAAGGGCGCTATGCCAACCAGATCGCCTGTCGCACCGGCGACCTGCAACTGGGTGACTTGCCACAATCAGAACAAACGCTGCTGATTCGACCGGAGGAGCTTTACTAATGGGCGCAACCGACCATCGCCAACAGGCTGCGGGCCAGGGCCGCATCAACCTGGCCGTCGTCACGGTCAGCGACACGCGCACGCCGGAGACGGATGTCAGCGGCCAAGTCATCCGCGAACTGGTGGAGGCGGCGGGACATGCCGTGGTGGGGCATCGCATCGTGCGCGATGAGCCGGATGAGGTCGCCGCGGTCCTGGACGAGTTCGCCGCGAGTGAAGCGCAGTTGATCATCTTCAACGGCGGTACGGGCATCAGCCGCCGTGACCGCACCTACGATGTGATCAGCCAGGCGTTGGAAAAGACGCTGCCCGGCTTCGGCGAGCTATTCCGTATGCTGAGCTATGAGCAGGTCGGAGCCGCGGCCATGTTGAGCCGCGCTACGGCGGGCGTCTACCGGGGCAAGGTGGTCTTTAGCACGCCGGGTTCGCCCAATGCCGTGCGCCTGGCCGTGGAAAAGCTCATCTTGCCGGAGATCCAACACCTGGCATGGGAGCTGGTGCGCTAGGCGTGCGATGCTCTTCCCTCTCCCCCACAGCCAATTTGTCACGGCGCATACTTTGCGCTAGACTCGTCCCATCCTCAAGCACAACCGCCAACATCACTGCCAACATGATCCCTTCCAGTAGGTTTTCGGGCGGGTGTTCTTGCCCACGCCGCGCCTGGCTTTGCCTCCTATCCCCAGTTTTCTTGAAGGACGGTGATGGTGGACCCGACTCGCTTTGATCAATTCACGCGGCAACTGGCGACGGGTGTGTCCCGGCGACAAGTGCTCCAGGGAATTGTCGGTTTTGTGGTGGGCAGCGTGTTCAGCCAAGTTTGGTCCAGGCCGCACGTTTATGCGGAAACCGGCCAAGGTCAAGCGACGTACTTGCCGCTGGCGATGAGGATGATATGCTCTGAGCCGTCCCGGGGCACGAACAAGAAGTACTGCGGCGATTATCCGGATTGCATCTGTATCGAATCCGCCGAGGGCGAAATTCAATGCGGCAAGATACCCCCTTGCAGCGCGCCGCCGTGTACGACCAGCGCGGATTGCGCCCATCTTGGCCCGGGGTATTTCTGTGACACCCCCTTTAGCGGCGATTGTCTCGACGCCGCGCAGACCCGCTGCATCCCGCCCTGTACCGGGGACTGCCCGCGGGAGCAGCGGTGCGGCGACATAGGCTGCTGCGCCGAGGGCGATCGCTGCGTCAACGGCCAGTGCGTCAGACCCGACGACTGCGCCTTGCAGTCGATCACGCTGGAGTCCATGCGCGCCGGGCTGGCCGAACTGGCCGCGGGCGCAACGACCGCCAACGTCAGCCCGCAGGGGTGCATCCAGGTACACCAGGGCTTCACCAACGGCGAGGTGGTGGCCCGGTCATTTACCATCAACGGCAAGAAGGTATCGGACTGGCTCCGGACGCATAAACAGTGGGCGGGGTATCGCGATAGTGACCTGGACGGTTTCTATGAGTGGCGCAGCGTCACGGTCGAAGGCGACACGCCGGACGAGCGTGTGACCACCGTACTCGAGTACTCGCCCACGACCATGCTGGTGACGCGACGCACCACACTGACGACCACCGCCGCCGGCGTCCACGTGAAGCGAGAAGCGCGTGAGGACTCCGGGGCCATGACGCTCCTCGAGGAGTATGACGCCCCGCTGCTTGAGGAGGTGGCGCTCGGCGCGGATGAACTGCCGCCGAGCGACGCGGCCGGTGTGGACCCCACGGCCACGTGCGAAGGCAACCCCTGCAACCCCGAACAGATCAAGGCGCGCATGGAGGAAGGGGTCAACTTCGCGCTGCAATGCTTTGGCGATTTGGGCGAGCGCGGGGTCGCCATGTATGAGGCGGCGTTCAACACGCTCGCGCGCCAGATGACGGTGCGCTGTGCCTCTATACCCGGCGATACGCAAGCCAACATCGGCGGCTGGGACGACCCGCAGGGGATCCTGCGGGTCACCGTGGACCCGGCCAAATTCTGCGAGCTGGACGAGGGGCAGCGCGCGTGGCTGATGTTCCACGAGATCTTGCACCCCGCGCTCCAGTTCTCGCACAACCCCGCGGTGAAGAACCTGCCGTTAGCGCAGCGCAACCAAATCGACCGGCTCTACGGCTGCGTCGCGCTCTGCTACACCCATAAAGGCGTCGCGACCAAGTGCATGTGCGCCCAGTGTCTTGATACGGTGACGTGTGACCCCCTGTGCGCGGCGTTTAACTCGGACTGCGGCGCGACCTGCCCATGTCCGGCCATGAACAACAAATACTACTCGACCTGTAACGAATGTCTGGCCGGATGTCCGAGCGGGCTGACCTGCAAGGGCTACCTCACCTGCACGCCGGTCGGCCAGTCGTCCAGTTGCCCACCGGTGACTTGCCCCTAGGGAGAAGCTGCTAATGGATGTCATCCTCTTTGCGGGCCGGCTGCTGCTGGCCGTGGTCCTGGGTGTGGCCGGGCTTGCCAAGCTCGCCGATCGCGCCGGTGCGCGGCAGGCGTTGGCGGCGTTTGGGCTGCCCGTGGCGTGGGCTTCCCCGCTTGGCGGGGCGCTGCCGGTGGTGGAGGTCGCGGTCGCGGCCCTGCTGCTGTGGGGCGCACTGGCCTGGTGGGGCGCGGTCGCAGCCCTGGCGCTGTTCGGCGCGTTCAGCGCGGCCGTGGCCGTGAATTTGGCGCTCGGACGCACGCCCGACTGTCACTGCTTCGGCCAACTCCATTCGGAGCCGATTGGGTGGGCGACGCTGGTTCGCAACGGCGTCTTTGCCGCAGTCGCGGTGTGGCTGGTGTGGCAAGGACCGGCGGCGCTGGCCGCCAGTGACGTGCGCGGGTTGGTGGGTGAACAGGCCGCAACCTGGACGGCGCTCGGCGTGGCCGTGGTCGCGCTCATCATCGCGGCGGGGGAGGGCTGGCTG
>CAYJQA010000165.1:0-9985 GCA_964372065.1 uncultured Litorilinea sp. | reverse complement strand
CGCTGCGCCGCGACGTGCGCCTGCTGGCGCTGCACGGCCAGCAGCGCTTTGTGGCGATTCCTCGAACCCCGTTGGGCACGGGCAAGACGCCGCTGCAAGCCGCGGAGCCGTTTCTGCCCGGCGTGGTAGTAGGCGGGGTGCGCCACCTTCTCCCCCGCGCTGGTCGTGAGTAGGGCACGGATGCCCACGTCGATGCCGGCGGTGTGCCCCGCAGCGGGCAGAGGTTCGGGCGGCTCAACTTCACAGGCAAAGCAGGCGTACCACTGCCCCGCTTTGTGCTGGATGTGCACCGTCTTGATCGTTCCTTCAATGGGCCGGTGCCAGCGCACCCTTACCCGGCCAACACCGAACAGCTTCAGCCGCCGCCCGTCCAGTTTCGCGCCCAGGCCGAACTGCTTGAACAGAAAGCTTCCCAACTGGTTGCGCCCTTTGAAGCGCGGGTAGCCAGGCTTCTCGCCCGCCTTCACGCGGCGAAAGAACGCCTGAAACGCCAGGTCCACCTGCTCAATGACGCTCTGTGCGGTCTGGCTGAAGACCTGATCCGCATAGGGGAATGTCTGGCGGTAGTGTTTCGCAAACTCGTACAATTCCGCCTTGGTGACACTGCGCTGCTCAAATCGGTAGGCGTGCTTGCGCTCGGCCAGCGCCATGTTGTACAGCCCGCGACAGGCGTCCAGCACACGCCACAGGTTCGCTTCCTGAGCGCGCGATGGATAGAGCCGGTAGCGGTAGGTTCGCAGCATCTGGACCACGTCGTTCTTGCGCTTGAATTTGCGTCGTTTAACCCCAGCAACATTGTACAATTAGGAGACTACCTAATGCAACGGATGTTCGTGTTTCAAGGCGGCGCTTCATCCCCACAGCTAAAGCTGGGGGCTTTCGCGCCGATTATTCGGTAACACACCCAAACGCCCTTTTTCTAGCGGGCCGGGCCTCGGTGCGCGGCGGCTGGCTGCCCCGCGACAAAAAAGCACCCGTCCGGGGACGAGTGCCGATCTCAAAAAAACGCGTGCAGACGTTTGCTGGCGGTTACGTCTCGGCCTGCTCCGCGAGCAGCAGTCGCAGGTGGCCGGTAGCGTTCATCATCTCGTAGGGCACGCTGGCCGTGTGCGGGTAATCTTCGCGCTGCACGATCACGTTCGGATAGCGCTCCTTCAGGTGCGGCGCGATCATGTACGCCCCGCCCCCGGCCAGGATCACGCGGTCCACGTCGCCCAGGTCGTTCCACTGCTTCTGGAACACGTCGCGCTCGATCAGGTCCGCCAGCCGCACGCCCAGTTCCGCGATCCACTCGCCCAGGTCGACGCGCTCCTTGCTGTGGCGCAGGGCTGCAAAACCGTTGCGCAGGGCCGTTTCGCATTCTTCTTCGGTCCAGGCTTCTTCAAACTCGTCCATCGCCCACTGCTGCATGAGCTGGTACATCTGGCTGATGCTGTTGGTCAGGCTTTTGGCGCTCGTTTCCAGCAGCTCCGGGCCTTCGAAGATCGCGGTGTCGATGGTCCGGTAGCCGATGTCCACGATCCCGGTGCGGCCCTGGGCGAACGAGGGATTCGCGAACACGCCGTTGTGGTCCAGCATGTACGCCGCCCCTGCCCCTGCCCCCTCCGGGAACACGTGCGCGACCGCCCCTTCCACGCGATAAATGTGCTGGTTGTATTCGACGCGATACTCGCCCGCCAGTTCGTGCATGCGCTGCACCATGCGGTAATAGATCGGCGGGATGTTCAGCAGCCAGTTGACTTTGACCTTGAACTCGTCCGCCTCGCTGTCGATCAGCGCGTCCAGGGCGCGGACCGTCGCCGCCAGGATCAGCACGAGCTGGTATTCACTGCCGATGCGATCCTTGGACGTGATGCGCGTCTTGAGGCCGGGCAAAATGTTGGCCGTCTCGCCCACCGCAAACGATTTTCGGTCCTGCCACTGGCCGGTTTGCCCGTTGAGACGCTCGACGTGAATCGTGAAGCCCTGGGTTCCGCGCCGGTCCAGCCGCACGTCTTCGATCTGCTGGATGACGCTGGGAAACACGAAGGGGGTCAGCCGCTCCGCGACCACGCAGGTGGTGCCGTTGCCCGCGTCAACGATCAAATCTATGGGATGTTTGACGGTATACACTTTTTTGCGTCTCCTCTTGCCCACGGTCAGCACCTCACGTTCGCCTTTTTCCATAACCCCGTATAGACATCAAAAGTTGTTCCTGTGCTCTTTGCGCGTCGAAGACCGGCATGGGCGGCGAGAACGACGGAACAGACGGATCGGGCCGGACCGGTCTGGCTCTCCGGTGGCGGGGCCGGCTGAAGTCCAGGCCGGACGCAGCCACCTCCCGGCTGCCGCCTTCCTCGGGCGGCGTGTCGCCGGGGGAAGCGCCATCCCAGGACTGCGCCGCGTAGGCGGCTTCCGATCCGGGCCAGCCAGGCGACGGGTCGCGGGGCGCTTGCTGGCTGGTGACCGCCTCGCGCAGCGCGGCCAACTCCTGCATGACCTCCGCCAGCGCGTCCCCGGTCCGCTCGTTGGCGATGGGCCGGTTGACCGGCGGTGCGTCATACGTCTCGTACCGCGCCGGGTCCACACCCGGTGCGACGGCGTGCAGTGGGTCGGGGATGGGCAGCCCGGCCATCATATAACACGCAAGCTTGACGACTTTGGTCATGGTCTGCGACTGCGCGAACTGTCCAAGCCACTCGACCAGCTCGGCGTCGTTCTCATCAAAGCGGATCATGATCCCCTGACGTGTCTGACGAGCTTTGCCCATGATCGCCCTACCCTCTTCTATTGTCAAAATAAAGTGCGTTCAACGTGCTAGCACTATGCTAGCATAGGTAAGGGTTGTATTGCAATAGGTATGCGTATGCTCTGGGTATGCATGGTGTAAACCCTTGTAAGGGGGTTGCAGACCCCGCCAGCCGCCTTAATAACACCCCTCATGCAAGGCTGGCAGGGGCTTGCAATGGGTACGCGCGTACCCATTGCATGCCCCCGGTAAACCCTTGCGGACCCCTCGCACGAGTGAGCGCAGCGTTCCAGCTTGTGCTAAAATGCAGTCAGTGCCGCTTAGAAGCGAGAGAAGGCCGCTGTGAACCCCGCCGAGCTAGCCAAGCTGATCGATGTGTCCGGCGACACGTTGCGCCGCTGGACAAAAGAATACCGGGACTTCCTCTCGCCCTCCGCCACCCCGCCCAAGGGCCAGCCGCGCAGCATGACCGAGCACGATCAGCGCGTGCTGCTGATGGTCAGCACCCTGCGCACCGCCGGGCAGGACCGCGAAGCGATCATCGAGACGCTGCGGCGCGAGCAGGAAAACGACTGGGCGGGCCTGCCGCCGATCCCTGAGGACTGGCAGTCGCCTGCCATCCGTGCCGACGTCGCCGCCTCGCGCGCCAACGAGCTGGCGACCGTCGCGTCGCTGCAAACCCAGCTCCAGCACGTCACGCGGGCGCTCGAAGAGGCCCAGCCCCGGGTCGCCGCGTTGGAGCAGTCGCTCGAAGAGGCCGCCGAACGCGAGCGCCAGATCCGCGACGAGAGCGTGACCCGCGAGCGCGCCCTCAACGAGCACGCCGCCGAGATCGACCGCCAGCGGCAGGCCCTTCAAATCAACTTATTGGAAGCCAAGACCGACGTCACCCGGCTGGAAGGCGATCTCAAAGCCCAGGTCGCCCGCCTCGAAGCCTACAGCTTTGGCCGCGAGCGCCCGATCCACATCGTCTACATCGTCGCGGGGGCGGTGGTGTTCGGGGCGCTGCTGGTCGCCATCATTTTTGTGGTGGCTTCGCTGCTTTGATCCTGCGCAGATCGGGCTGCCTTCGGTACAATTCCTATCGACCTGACCATTGAGCGCTTACACCGTGCGAAAAGAGTATTTATCATGCCCGGTAAAGATACATCCCCTGCCAGTCTTTCCCTGAAACGCCAGGCTGCCGTTTACGCGGTGGATACGTTTGTCCGGTCCGGGATGATCCTGGGCCTCGGCTCCGGCTCCACGGCGCTGGAAGCGGTGCGCTACATCGGCGCGGCATTGCAGTCCGGCACGCTCGCCAATATCGTCGGGGTGCCGTGCTCGATCTGGATCGAGGAGCACGCGATTGAAGCGGGCGTCCCGCTCACTACGCTCGAACAGAACCCGCAGGTCGATCTGACGATTGACGGCGCGGACGAAGTCGATCCCAACCTGGACCTGATCAAGGGGGGAGGGGCGTCGCTGCTGCGCGAGAAGATCGTCGCGCAGGCCACCCGGCACGAGGTGATCATCGTGGACGAATCGAAGATCTCCGAGGGCCTGGGGATTCGTTTTCCGCTGCCGGTGGAGGTGGTCACCTTCGGATGGACCACGCAGGACGCGTTCTTACGCAGCCTGGGCGCGCAAACGTCGCTGCGCCTGACGTCCGAAGGCCAGCCGCACATCACCAACCAGGGCAACTACATCATCGACTGTGACTTTGGCCGCATCCCCGATCCGTACGCGCTGGCCGAGCTGCTCCAGCGCCGGGCGGGCATCGTCGAGCACGGGCTGTTTTTGGGGATTGCCCGCGACGTGATCGTGTCCGGGAGCGACGGCGTCCGCCACCTGACGCGCTCCTAGGGCCGGTAGGCTCCCACGCGCGGGTTTTTGTAGGCGGGTTTCATGCGGTTTAAGGGGTTAATCCGGCGATGCGCAGACCTCACCCCCGGCCCCTCTCCAATCGGGGTTGGAGAGGGGAGACAAGCAGATCCCGCGTGATCCGTAGGGGCGGGGCTTGCTCCGCCCGTTTTTTCCCCCGGGGTCCCCGCGCAACATGTGTTGCGTGGGGTGGTTTTCCCTTTCCCTCCGCTTGCGTGGGGGAAGGGGCCAGGGGGGCCATAAGCGCATTGTTTTGAGCTTCAGTCCCTTTCCAGGCGTTGGATCGCCGTCACGATGTCCGGCGGCGTTTTGTGCCGGGCGAGGGCGTTCAGCCACAGCACATTCTCGCCCGATTGATGCAAAACGATCCCGCTTAACCTGCTGTACTGTTTGAGGAAGGCGGCAGCGCTCTCAAAGCCGCGCCGCGTGAAGAAGTCCTCGGCTTTGTGCTCTGCCAGTTGGCGCAGAGTCGTCACCGCGTGGGTCAGATCGGCTTCGGAAAGCTCGCGTTCGGCATTCAGCCACAGCAGATTGACGATACTCGGTGGCATTTGCCCCACTTTATCGCACAGCACCGCTACCAGTTTGCCGGTACGCGCGTCGGGGTCCCCATCGTCCAGGTCGACGCCGCGAATGCGCCGGACCTCGACGTTGAAGGGGGTGTGCGTCTTGAACGTGACGGTGAAATCGGGGCTGCGCTGTTTCGAGGCGGCATACTTTTCGTATTCGAGCGTGAATCGTTCTTCGCGCAGCAGCAGCGCTGCGGTTTCCAGTTCGGCGCGCAAATCTTGCATGCCATCGTCGTCGCGCACGTATTTCAGCTTCGCGTGTATCTTGGTGCGATAGCTGGTGGCAAACGCTTTGAAGCGGCGCGATCCCCGCACCCAGCCCTCAAATTCAGGATAGAACGCGGGGCGCTTGCCATCAAAGATGGCGTCGAGCAGGTCGTCAAGCGTGGTCATCGCGGCATCACAGGCTGAAGCGTGGGTTAAGGCCCGGTGAGGCTGAACTCGGCCCGCGCCATCACCTGGCCGTTCACCTGGATCTCGACGGCATGCGGGCCAGGGTAATACTTCCGCGTGGTCACGGGCCGGAAGCTGTGCCGCCGGGCAACATTTAGTGTGTCGCCGGGCGGCAAAATCACCTTCGACAGCTTGAACACCTTCGCGTTTTGCTGCCCATTGGCGCGCATCAGGTGAATGATGTAATCGATCACCAGGCTCTGCGATTCTTTGCCGGTCGAGCGCAGGGCAAACGCAAACGTGATCTCGCCCCCGACAGGGATTTCCTCCGGCTCGACGTGCAGGTTTTGAACCTCGTACAGCCCGCTGCCGTCGTAGCCCAGCAGGGCCAGGGCTTCGGGATCGCCTCGCTTGACCAGCGTGCGCAGCGCCTGGGCCATGATCCGTTTCATTTCGGGCGTGTCGTAAGTTTTCCACCGCCGCAGCACGTCGAGCACCACCTGCGGGTTATCCTTGGCGATGTCGTTGAGGTTGTTTGCCACGCTGCGCCGCACGTATTCTTCGCCGTCCTGCTTCAACTGCTCCAGGATGGGCAGAATCGGGGAGGGGTCGGCCTTGAACCCCGTCAGCGCCATGCCCCACGGCAGGCGGGGCCGGCAGCCTTCGCTGGCGAGGCGGCGCACGTGCACGTTCTCGTGCCGCGCCCAGGCCAGCATCTGCGCCATCATGCGATCCGGATCGTGCGCGATGAAGGGCCGCACCGCGAATTCGGCGCTGGCGATCTGCGTGAACTGTTCCAGCGCGGGGAGCGACGCCCCCCAATCCTTCAGGCCGTACACCTCGACGAAGTCGGGAAACACCATCGCCTCGAACCCAAACGGAATTGGAGTGGCCGCGGCCCCGCACAGCACATCCAGCGCGTCAGGGTAGGGGGCGGGCAGCCGCGGGCGCAGGCTCACGGTGACGTGACGCATCCGGGCTTTCAGCTCGCGCGTGGTCCACACGTCGTCAAAGACCGCCGCCATAAATGCCGCACGGTCGAACGCCGGATACTGCTGGCTAATCGCCCCGGCCAGCGCACCGATCGACTGTTCGTTAAAGAGGTTCTTGAGGGGTTCCGGCATGTCGGTTTTCCAGTGGCGCATTGACCACGCACTCCGCTAGACCGTCACAGCGCGGGGAATTAGAACATAGGTTCCGCCTATCGGCAACAAATCCTGCATATGCGGGGGTGAGGTCGGCCACGCGCTACTTCCGCGCCTGTTCCTGCCACGCGACGTGATCGGCGGTGATCGCCTGGGCGTCGATCTTGCGGGCGCGGTGATCGTTGCGCAGACGGTTCTGCCGGATGCGCCACAGCCGGTAGCGCTCCGGCCCGCCGGCGAGGTGATCGAGGCGAGCGATCCCGCCGCGCCGCACGACGTCGGCCTGCTGGCGCAAATGCCAGCGCAGCCGCTCCGGTTCGGCCTGCCACTGTACGAGTACCAGTTCCAGCTTGAGCGCGAAGTCGGCCAGCAGGCCGCTGGTACGGGCCTCGTCGCGCAGCATGGCCCTCATCGCCTCGCGGTCAGGGTGCAGCGCCAGCAGCGGGTTGCGATAAATGTCCAGGATATTGGGTACGGGCGGTTCTTCCAGCTTACGCGCCCGGTAGCGCGCTTCCAGGTCGATCACCTTTTGCGCCCACGCGGCATGAGGCCGGTGGTATTCGATCTCAGTGCGCAGGGCCTGCTGCATCTCGGGCCGGAAGAGCAGGCGCGGGTTCTGCTTCAGCGCGCGGATCAGCCGGTTCTGCTCGTCCAGGTTGATCCGGGGCTGCGGCAGTGCGAGCGTCGTAGGCAGCTCGATTGGGCGCGGGGCAGGGCGCGCCGCGGGTGTTTCGGGCTGGGGGGTGCGCTTCTGCGCGGCCAGCGCGAGTGGGGTCAGCCCCAACTGGCGCAGCCGCGATCCCGACTCGTAGGCAGTACTGGGATAGGGCCACGGCGTGCGCGTGAGTTCCTCCCAGCGCGGCCCGACGACGCTGGCGCTTTTATACGTGCTGAAGATCCGGCCATGCGCGCTAAAAAGATTGTACCGGCTGCCTTTACGGCGAATGGTAACGCGCGGCTCCTCATGAGGTGAGGTGGTGCTTTGCTGGCTGGGTGGTTCGGCGGACTTGAAGGTCGGGTTCGGGTTTTCGGACGGTGAATAACGGACTTCACGCAGATCGGGCAGTTGCGGTTCAGCCACTTAAATAATCTCCTGGCTAGACTGCGTTTGTCTGATTCCATTGTAGCGCAAAGCGAGGCCTAAGTAGGTTAGAATTTGCTTGAAGTTGTATTGATATTGCTTATGGTTTGTCGAAAGAGAGGATGATGCCCGTTTCAATCGACACCATCCTGGTCGCGCTGTCCCTTCTCCTGCTGGCAAGCACCCTTGGCAGCAAAGTTTCCGTTCGTCTCGGAATCCCCGCGCTGCTCCTCTTTTTGGGCATCGGCATGTTCGCCGGGTCCGAAGGTCCGGGCAGCATTTACTTCGACGATCCCTGGCTGTCGCAATTGTTGGGCGTCGTCGCGCTGGTCATGATCCTGTTTTCCGGCGGGCTGGATACGCAGATCGAGGACATCCGCCCGGTGCTGGGCCAGGGGCTGATCCTGTCCACGGCGGGCGTGCTGATCACGGCGCTGGCGGTGGGGTGGTTCAGCACGCTGATCCTCGATTTTACGCTCAAAGAGGGCGTGCTGCTGGGCGCGATCATCGCCTCGACCGATGCCGCCGCCGTGTTTTCGGTCCTGCGCGGCAGAAGCCTCGATCTGAAGCACGGGCTAAAGCCGCTGCTGGAGCTGGAATCGGGCAGCAACGACCCGATGGCCGTGTTCCTGACCCTGGGCATGATCCGCCTCATCCAGCACCCGGACGTGTCCGCGTTGGAGCTGGTGCCGTTTTTCCTGCGCCAGATGGTCCTGGGCGCGGCGCTCGGTTATGGGGCAGGGCGGCTGATCCGGCTGGGGATCAACCGGCTGCACCTGGAGTATGACGGGCTGTACCCGGTCCTGACGGTGGCCCTGGCCCTGCTGGCCTACGGCGCGACCTCGGTCCTGGGCGGCAACGGCTTTTTGGCCGTCTATCTGGCCGGGGTCATGACCGGCATTAACAACTTCGTGCACAAGCGGAGCCTCAAACATTTCCACGAGGCGCTCGCCTGGCTGATGCAGATCCTGATGTTCCTGACGTTAGGGCTGCTGGTGTTCCCGTCGCGTCTGGTCCCGCTTGCGGGCAGCGCGCTGCTGATCGCCGTGTTTCTGATCTTCGTCGCCCGCCCGCTGAGCGTTCTCGTCACCCTGGCCTGGACCCGGCGCGGTTGGCCGGAAAAAGCGTTCCTCTCGTGGGTAGGGCTGCGCGGCGCAGCCCCGATTATCCTGGCGACGTTCCCCATGCTGGCCAAGCTGCCGCGCAGCGAAACGTTGTTCAATCTCGTGTTCTTTATTGTGCTGACGTCCATTTTGATCCAGGGCACATCCCTGTCCTATATGGCGCGCTGGCTCAAGGTTGGTACGCCCGCGACCCTTAAACACACGTACCCGCTGGAGTTTGTGCCCACCGCGAGCATCAAAAGCGAGCTGCTGGAACTGACGCTTGCGCCCAACTCGCCCGTGGTGGGCAAGCAGGTGGTCGAGTTGGGCTTTCCCGAAGCCACGCTGATCGTCCTGCTGAATCGTGGCGGCGAGTTCATCATCCCCGGCGGATCGACCACGCTCCAGGCGGGGGACACGATCCTGGTTTTCTCCGAGCAGGAGTATCTGGATCAGGTGCGGTCCATCGTCGGCGCGCCCGCCTGAGCGCCGCCGCGGCTGTAAGTGGCGTGAAGCCATGATTTAGATTATTCTGAGTGCAGAAATTCTCACTTGGCGCCGCTTGGCGCTCGCTCAACGGGGTGACAGGATAGCCCGCGCGGGGCGGCATGTTGTAGCGGAATGCGGGAGCGACTGATGGAGCACACGTTTTACGCCGCAAATCTGGGACCGGATGCGACGGAGGAGCAGGTCCAGGCGATCTTCACTCCTCTTGGGACAGTTCTAGAAACGAAAATGGTGATCCATCCCAAGACGGAACAACCGGCTGGCGCGGCGGTGGTAAAGATCGAAACCGACGCCACCAGTGACGAGATCACCGACCAGTTGAACGGCCAGTTGTTCGAAGGCCGCCGTATGGCTGTCAGCCCGGCCAATCCGAGTTTCCCGCTGCCCAAGCCCACGAAGGAGCAGAAAAGCCTGGCGAAGGAGATCGCGGCCCAGCTAGGCGAGACGGAAACCGCGCCCAGCCGCCAGATTTTGCGCTTGATCCAGGTGTGCGGCTGCGGCTTTTCACGGACGATCCTGGCTGAAGCGCTTGAGACGGAAGCCGCGGGCGGGCTGATGGTGCTCGACGGCACCCGGCGGCGCACGCAGGGCGGGGT
>CAYJQA010000164.1:8396-9998 GCA_964372065.1 uncultured Litorilinea sp. | reverse complement strand
CAACAGCGCGGCGTCGGGATGGTGCAGAAGGTGCTCATGCAGCGCGGCCAGATAAGCGTTGTTGTGCCAAGCCAGGCGCGGCCCCGCCGGTTCCAGCTCGTCCTTGACGTGCAAGGGCAGCCGCGGCGGCAGCTTGCCCCCGCTGCGTTCGGCGACGCGGCGCAGATGCGCCAAAAGATTGCGGCTTTGCAGCAGGTCGAGGCCGTCCAGCGCTCTGACCAGCGCGGGCGCGTGCAGGATGTCGCGGTCGGATGGCGCCAGGCCGGTGCGAAGACGCTGCACCCCGCGCAGCGCGGTCAGCCGGCCCGCCTGGACAGCCCGGTTGAGGCGCGGGTCCGGCGTCCACAGCCGTCCGGTCTTGAGCGCCTTTTCCCAGGCGGCGACGCTTAGCTCGAAGGTGCGCTCGGCGTCGCGCAGCGCCAGGAAGCTGCCCCACGCCACCTGCTCGCCCACATCGCTGAGGGTGAGCAGCAGCGGCACTTCCACGTGTCCGTTGATTAGCACATAGTAGGTGAGTTGGGCGCGGCCGTCGGTGTGGAGCGCCAGCGCCGAGGGGCGGCCATGCGGATTGCCGAAGATGCGCGTGCTTTCGGCGCTGTGCTGGGCATAGAGACCGCGCGCCGCGCCGGGGTTGCGTTGGGCCACCAGCAGCCCGTCTACGATGCGCTGGGTGAGCGGCTCACCCCAGTCGATCTCCACATCCAAGCGCATCAAGCGGTCGCCTTCGGCCTGGCACTCCAGCAGCCAGATCACGGCGCGGTCTTCGGCGCTGCCATAGGGCACGGCCAGTTGCTTGCCGATGATCATGCCTTCGCTGCCCAGGATGGTCTCCTGGTAGCCGGGAAAATAGCGCGTCACCAGCGGGACCAACTCGTCGTGCTGGGGGTCGGTCACGGTCAGCTTGATGCTGCGGGCGTAGAGGGCATCGGCCCAGGGCCAAGTCAGGTCGGCGAGATCGGTACGGCTGTCGACGGTAAAGACCAATTCCTGGTTGCCCAGGCGCAGCGTGGCCGCGGGGTCAATGGCGTCGTACTCAATACTCTGCGGTTGATCCAGGATGGGGTCAAATGGGTTCATCGTCACTAGGCGCGGGTTGAACTCTGGGTCTCGTGCGGTCGGACGCCGGCCATGAGCAGCCCCAACCCTTCGCGGGTGGCCGCGGACCGCTCTACGACGTCCACAATCTCGCCTTTATACATCACCGCGATGCGATCCGCCAAAGCCATGATCTCGTCCAACTCGGCGCTGACGACCAGCACGGCCACGCCGTCGTCGCGCTTGGTGACAATTTGCTTGTGGATGAACTCGATTGAGCCGACGTCAATGCCGCGCGTGGGCTGGGCCGCGATCAACAGCTTGACGGGGCGGCTGAACTCGCGCGCCACCACCATCTTTTGTTGGTTGCCGCCGGAAAGGTTGCCTGCCAGCGTCGTCACCGTGGGCGTGCGGACGTCGTACTCCTCGACCAATGTCGCGGCGTGGCGGTAGATGGCCTGCTCGTTGACCGTCAGCCCGTCGGCGAAGGGGGGCTTGTAGTAGGTGTTGAGCACCAGATTGTGAGCGACGGTATAGGTGTCCACCATGCCGTAGGTGTGGCGGTCT
>CAYJQA010000164.1:1120-8386 GCA_964372065.1 uncultured Litorilinea sp. | reverse complement strand
GTGGCGTGGGTCATCTCCTGGCCGTCAATGGTGATACGCCCGGCCTGGGCGGGGCGCAGTCCGGTGAGCGTCTCCACCAGTTCGGTTTGGCCGTTGCCCTGCACCCCGGCCACGCCCATGATTTCCCCGGCGCGCACCTGCAAGCTGATGTCGCGCAGGACGGGTTCGCCGTGGTCGCCCAGGGCGCTCAACCCCTGTACGTCCAGCACCACCGCGCCTGGCTCAGCTTCGTTCTTTTCCACCGTGAGGATCACTTCGCGACCCACCATCATGGCGGCCAATGACCCCTGGGTCGCGGTCTTGGGGTCGGCCTCGCCCGCCACGCGGCCGTCGCGCAGCACGACGATGCGGTCGGCGACGCGCAGCACTTCCTTGAGCTTGTGGGTGATGAAGATGATAGACTTACCCTGCTGCTTGAGCAGGTTCATGACCTCAAAGAGGCCCTCGATCTCTTGGGGCGTGAGGACCGCGGTGGGCTCGTCCAGGATCAGGATGTCGGCGTTGCGATATAGCGTCTTGACGATTTCGACGCGCTGGCGCACGCCCACAGGTAGCTCTTCCACCAGGGCGTAGGGGTCCACCGCCAAGCCATAGCGTTCGGAAAGCTCGGTGATGCGCTGGGCCACGGTGCGGGTGTCCAGCAGCCCATGACGGACGCTTTCGCTGCCCAGCATGACGTTCTCGGCGACGGTCATCACCGGGACCAACTGAAAATGCTGGTGGACCATGCCGATGCCCAACCGGATGGCGTCGTTGGGGTTGTTCATCTTGACGGGCTGGCCCTTGACCAGCACTTCGCCGTCGGAGGGGTGATACAGCCCGTAGATGACGTTCATCAGCGTGGACTTGCCCGCGCCGTTTTCGCCCAGCAGCGCCAGGATCTCGCCTTCGTACAACGTGAGGCTGATGTTCTCGTTGGCAATCACGCCGGGAAAGACCTTGGTGACGCCTCGGGTTTCCAAGACGGGTGTGCGGTTCGCGCTCACCGATGACTCCTTTATTCGGATTCTCCCTAGCTGAGCGTGCCTTCGGTCTCGTAAACTTTGCCTTCGGCGGCGGGGGCGCGTACCCGGCCCACAAAGCCGCTGACCGCGATAATCGTCACGACATAGGGCAGCATACTGATGAACTGGCGCGGGACTGTCGTGACCCCGGCCAGGAGCAGTTCGTTTTGCAGCGCCTGGGTATAGCCGAAGAGCGTGGCCGCGGCCAGCGCGCCAAAGGGGTTCCAGTTGCCGAAGATCATGGCGGCCAGCGAGATAAAGCCGCGGCCCGCGGTCATGCCTTCCTGGAACTGGCCGACGGCTTCCAAGACCAAGAAACCGCCCCCCAGCCCGGCCAGCGCGCCGCCGATGGTCGTGTTGATGTAGCGATAGCGGTTGACCGGGATGCCTACCGTGTCGGCGGCGCGAGGATGCTCACCGCAGGCCCGCGAGCGCAGACCCCAGCGCGTGTGAAAGAGCGCCACGTGCGTAATGACGACCAGCAGCAGCGCCGCATAGGTGATGGGCGGGTTATTGAAGAGCACGTCGCCGATGACCGGGATGTCGGCCAGCAGGGGGATGCGCAGCGGGCCGAACTTGCCTTCGGCCACGGCGGTGCGGTCAAACAGATAGGCCGAGAAACCGGACGCCAGGATGATGATGGCCGTGCCGGAGATGATCTGGTCGACGCGAAAGCGGATGGAGAGCACGGCGTGGAGCAGGCCCATCAGCCCGCCCACCAGCAGCGCCACCAGCACGCCAAAGAGCAAGCTCCAAACCAGCGGCCAATCGTTGGTCGCAACCTTGGCGACGAATCCGCCATACGCGCCTGCCAGCATCATCCCCTCGATACCGATGTTGATAATACCGGTGCGCTCGCAGAGGATGCCGCTGAGCGCGCCTAGGACCAGCGGCACCGCCGCGCGCAAGGTAAAGTTGAGCGCGCTCACGCCAAAGAGCACGCGCAGCCATACGTAGTTCTTTAGATCGGTGGTGTTGACCAGCACGGCCATCACGACCAGCGCCACGGCCACAACTACCGCGGTCCAGGATACCCGTCGCCAGATGCCTTGTGAGTTCATAGTGGGCCAGGGTCCTTGTGGCTAACTGCCCCAACTGGAGCTGAGCGTCGTCGTATCCACTTCGTCGGCGGCGCGGCGCAGGCGGAACAGGGTGCGGATGATCATGGGCGCGGCCACAAAGGCCAGCACCAACGCCTGGATGATCTGGATGATGTCGGCGGCCACGCCGGAGTCGAACTGCATGCGGGCGGACCCGGCGTCCAGCGCGCCCAGCATGAACGCGGAAAGCACGACGCCCAACGGGTGCGTCTGGCCCAGGAGCGCGACGGTAATGCCGTCAAAGCCGACAGCGCCGGTAAACTCGGGCGCAAATTTGTGATTGAGGCCGAGCGTCTCGACCGCGCCTGCCAGCCCGGCCAACCCACCGGCCAGGACCATGGCCAGCACCACGCGCTGCGGGACGCGCATCCCGGCATAGCGCGCCGCTTTGGCGTTGAGGCCCACGGTGCGGATCTCAAAGCCGACGACGGTCTTGAAGATGAGCCACCAGATCAAGATGGCGGCCAAGAGGGCCAGGACCACGCCAAAGTGGATGCGGTAGGGCGGCCCGACGATCCAGGGCAGCTGCGCGCTTGCCAGCACGTCGGCGGTCTCGGAGATGGGGCCGGCGGTGGGGTCCCAGAGGGGGCCGGGCGTCTGTCCTTGAGTGCCGCCGGCATAGACCGTCCACCCGGCAAAGAGCGACGCCACATAGTTGAGCATGATGGTGACGATGACTTCGTGTGCGCCCGTGGTGACCTTGAGCAGCCCTGGGATGGCGCCCCAGATCATGCCGCCCGCCACCCCGGCCAGAATCGCTAACGGCAGGTGGATCACCGTCGGCAGCCCGGCAAAGCTGATGCCCACCGCCACCGACGCCACCGTGCCCATGATGAACTGGCCCGATGCGCCGATGTTAAAGAGCCCGGCCTTGAAGGCGACCGCCACCGATAGCCCGGTCAATATCAGCGGCGTCATCTTGCGGATGGTGAGCGACCACGGACGCCCGCCGCCAAACGCTCCGTTGACCAAACCGCGATAGGCCTTGATGGGGTCGTCGCCGAAGATAAGCATGATGACCGCGCCGATGATCAGGGCTGTGACCAAGGCCAGCGCCGGGATCAGCATGGCGCGTCCCACACGTGGGAGCGACAGGTTGGACATGGAGCCTCCACAGGAGAACCGCGCCGGGCGCGCGGGTCAGGGGTGACAAAACGGGAGGCGGCGTAAACCTACCTCCCGTTCCGTCATTCAAGCATGAGTTGGCCGAAACCGCAAGCAGCTACGATAGGTCACCCTGAGCGTCAGCGCAGGGTCCTGGTACAGCAGGGGATGCTTCGCTGCGCAGTGCTGCGCACCACTGCGTGAGCAGCATGACCATCCAGTCTACTGGCCGTAGCCGGTGGTGATGGAGCCGTCCTTCAGTCCGGCGCCGATCGTGGCCAAGGTGTCCTTGACCTCTTGCGGAACCTTGTCCTCAAAGTCGTGGAACGGGGCCAGGCCCGCGCCGCCAAAGTAATTGCCGCCCTCGAACGTACCGGCGACGATCTTGCTGATGATGTCCTCGATGCCGGGGGTGATCAGCTTCATCGCGCTGGAGACCAAGCACGGATGCGCGGCCGGCAGCGTCTCCCACTGGTCGGTGTCCACGCCGATGCAGAACAGCCCTTCATGCGCCGCGACTTCTTGCAGCGCGCCGTTGCCGGTGCTGCCGCCCGCGCCGAAGACCACGTCCGCACCCTGGTCAATGGCCTGCTTGGCCGTGGCCGCGCCCCATTCAGGGTCGACAAAGGCCTGCGAAAGCTCGCCGGGGTGATAGGTGGCGATGATGTTGATGTCGGGATTGATGTGGCGGGCGCCTGCTTCGTAGCCTTCCTTGAAGGCCACGACCGGCGGGACCAAGTCCGTGCCCAACACCGCGGCAATCGTGCCGCTCTTGGTCAGTTGGGCGGCCAGCGCGCCGGCCAGGAAGCCCGACTGATCCTCGTGGAAGACCAAGCCTACCACATTGGGCAGCGTGTCGCCCTGGGACTGGTCAACGCCGATGAACTTGATGTCGGGGTTCTCGGTGGCCGCGGCGATGGTCGCCTCACCCAGTGCGTAGCCAACCGTCACGATGACCTGGTAGCCCGCATCCACAAACTGGTTGATGTTGTCGGCATAGTCTTTGGCGTCTTGGGTCTCGATGTATTTATAGTCTTCTTCCGTGAGGCCCAAGGTGGCCGCGGCGTTCTGCACACCTTGCCATGCCGACTGGTTGAAACTGCGGTCATTGACGCGACCTACGTCGGTGACGAGGCCAATCTTGATGGCCGCGGGGGCCGCCTCACCTGCGGGTGCGGCTTCACCCGCAGGCGCAGCAACCGGCGCGACACAGCCCGTCAAGACCATCGCGACCACTAAGAGCAGGGTTAGCGGTCCAAACAGCCGCTTTGCAATACGCATAATGGTTTGCTTCCTCCCATGTACAATGTAGAATACGGTGACGTCTATACAACAACAGCCCCGATCTCTGGGGCATATTGTGACCGTGTTGGCGACGATGACAGGAGTCTGCATCGGTCTGCACGTCCGCTTCTTTTAACGTTTTTAGTCTACTCTTTTATGCCGATTTTGGCAAGGAATGAGGAGTTTTCACAATGACGCTCTCCCTGGGCACACGCCGCGGGGTGCAGCAATGCGCCCAAGCTGACGGCACGTTCGCCATGTTGGCGATGGACCAGCGCGGTAGTCTGGTGAAGGCCATGAATCCTGACCATCCCGACGCCGTCCCCTATCATGCGGTTATCGCGCTCAAGCGCGATGTGATTGGCGTCCTGTCGCCGCTAGCCAGCGCCGTGCTGCTGGATGTGGAATACGGTTACGGTGCGTGCGTCGCCTCCGACACGCTGGCGGGACAGACGGGGCTGCTGCTGGCCCTAGAAAAGACCGGCTATGATGGCGACCCCACCGCCCGCCGTACCTTGCTGTTGGACGACTGGACCGTGGCGCGCACGCGTAACGCCGGGGCCAACGGCGTCAAGCTGCTGGTCTACTATCGGCCCGATGCGCCCAACGCCACCGAGCAGGAAGCTCTGGTCGCCGCGGTCGCGGCCCAGTGTCGCGCCGTGGAGCTGCCGCTCTTCTTGGAGCCACTCCACTATGCGCGCGACCGGGCTGTCAAAGTGGTCCCCAACGCCGAGCGCCGCCGGATCGTGGTCGAGACGGCGCGGCGGCTCGTGCCCCTGGGCGTGACCGTGCTCAAGGCCGAGTTCCCGGTGGACGTGACGCAGACGTCGGACCAAGGCGAATGGGCCGACGCCTGCGCCGAGTTGAGCGATGCCTGTCCCGCGCCTTGGGTGCTGTTGAGCGCCGGCGTGGACTTCGATACCTATCTGGCCCAGGTGAAGGCCGCCTGCACCACCGGGGCCAGCGGTGTGTTGTGCGGTCGCGCCGTGTGGAAAGAGGCGGTGCGGATGCCGGAGATGGACCGGTTGCGCTTCCTGCAGGGCACGGCGAGCAACCGCTTCCGCCGGCTGGCCGAGTTGGTGAGCGCCACGGCCCGCGCCTACACCGACTTCTATCCCGCGGCCAACGGCGAGGCGCTGGAAGGCTGGTATCGTGCATGACCCCGCGCCCGGAGTCGCGGCTGGTCGGGATTGACGTCGGCGGCACGTTTACCGATTTTGTCGTCTGGGACGGCGGGCAAATCCGCGTCCACAAGGTCGCCACGACCCCGGCGGACCAGAGCCGCGCCATCGTCGCGGGGCTGGCCGAGTTGGGCATCGCGCGCGCCGACATCGTCCACGGGATGACCGTGGCGACCAACGCGCTGTTGGAGCGCCGCGGCGCAACCACGGCGCTGCTCACCAGCGCGGGCTTTCGCGACGTGTTGGTCATCGGGCGGCAGAACCGGCCCCACCTCTACCGGCTGACCCAGGCGCGCCCACCGGCGCTGGTCGCGGATACGTGGCGGCGCGAGGTCGCCGAACGGCTGGACGCGGACGGCAACGTGGTGACGCCGCTGGACGAAGCCACGGTCGCGGCCCTGGCGGATGAACTGGCCGCGAGCGACGTGGAGAGCCTGGCCATCGTCTTTCTCCACGCCTATCGCAGCCCGGCCCACGAACAGCGCGCCGCGGCCATCCTGCGCGCCCGCTGTCCCGACCTGCCCATCTCCTTGAGCAGCGCCATCTTGCCCGAATACCGCGAGTATGAGCGCACCGCGACCACGGTGGTCAACGCCTATGTGCAGCCGCTGGTCGCCCGCTATCTGGGGCGGCTGGCCGCGGCGCTGGACGGCAGCCGCGTCCGCATCATGCAGTCCAACGGCGGCGCGATGGGGCTGGCCCAGGCCGCGGACCAGGCCGCGCGCTTGGTGCTCAGCGGCCCGGCGGGCGGCGTGGTGGGGGCGTTCGCCGTGGCGCAGCAGGCGCTCGATGGGGCCGCGCCCGACCTCATCACCTTTGACATGGGCGGGACCAACACCGATGTGGCGCTCTGCCCCGGCGCGCTCCCGCCCACCGCCGAGAGCGTGATCGCCGCGTTGCCGCTGCGGAGCATGGCCCATCGCATCCCCGCGTGCGCATCGCGCAGCACATTGACGGGCACAAAGCCCAGATTCGCGTAGAACGCGAGCGATGCCTCAACATCCGCCACGTGGGCCATCGGAATCAGCGTGTGCACGTCGGTCGCGCAAGGTGTCGCCGCGCCATCCCCGCGCCCTGTTTGCGTCGACGCGTCCGGCCTTGCCGTCGCCTTGCTCGCGGTCCGACGAAGCACTTGGAACGAATGGCCGGCCGTTGTCGCCGCGATCAGCTCCGTCGGCCGCGCGGGACCCGTGCCCCTCGTCACGTAGCCCCCGCGGCCGTACGTCGGGTCGGTCATCCGCTGGACCCACGACCGCGTGCCGGCCGCCGCCTCCTCGTCCACGACGAAGGGACGCGGAAGCCCCGCCCTCGCCGCCGCCTCGTTCACGTCGTGCGCCACGTGCAGCACGGACCACATGCACCCCGTCACCGACGTGTCGCTGTCGCCGGGCCGGACCCCGTACCGCCAGCCCGCGCCCGGGTTGCGCGCGAGGCACGTGAAGTCGATCGCCTTCTGCGCGGCGGCGAGGAGGCCGGGGTCCCCGGTCATCCCGGCGGCCTCGACGAGCGCCAGCGCGGCGAACGCGTGGACGTAGACGTGGTGCGTCGTGAGGCGCGGACCGAGGCAGCCGTCGCCGTCCTGGGCCGCGCGTT
>CAYJQA010000164.1:0-1110 GCA_964372065.1 uncultured Litorilinea sp. | reverse complement strand
TGGGCGGCGACACCCCGGGCGACCACGTCGCGGTGCTCCGCGGGCGCCGTCGGCGTGTGTCCCGCGCCGAGGAACGCGAGGAGGGCCATCCCCGTCACGCCGATGTCGTAGTGGGGGTAGGGCTTTGCCACGTCGCCCGCCGCCCACGTCCCGTCCGGGCGCTGCCACGAGGCAAGGGTGCGCAGCCCCGCGTCGACGAGGGAGGCCTCCTTCTCCTTCGCGGAGCGGTTCTGGCCCCGGGCGCCGAAGGGCAGCAGCCCGGCCAGGGGCGTTGCCCCGCTCGCGGCGGGCGCGGCGGGCACGGCGGGCTCGGCCGGCTCGTCCGCGCGGACCCGAGCCCGCGTGCCTGCGGCGAGGAACCCCGCAACGGCGAGGACGCCGAACGCGCGCAACGCCCCTCGTCGCCTCATGGACGCTCCTCCTCGGACCGCGACATGCTACCCGCCGCGGACCTGAGGAAGGGGAGGAGGTCGCGCTCCAGGAAGCGGATGCGGTCGGAGGCCATCGAGAGCGCGCGCGAGGCGCGATCGGGGCGGCCCCGGAGACGGCGCAGCGCCGCGTGGAAGGGCGCGCGGAGGATCTCCCAGACGGAGCGGAAGACGACGCCGCACGCGAAGGCCACGGAGAAGAGAAGGAAGAGGAGAGGAGAGGAGGACTTGCGCGCGAAGCGCAGCGCGCCCTGGAGCAGCGGCAGGCGCGTCGCGCCGTCGGAGAGCGCCGTCGACGCGCCGCCGAGGTGGAGCACGGCGGGGCCCCCGCCCGCCACGTGGACCTCGTAGCCCGCGTCGCGCGCGCGCCGGCAGAGGTCCACGTCCTCGAAGTAGAAGGGGTAGCCCGCGTCGAAGCCGCCGAGGCGCTCGCAGAGGTCGCGACGGATCACGAGGCACGCGCCCGAGACCGCGTCGCACGCGCCCGTCGGGTCCTCGACCCCGCGGTGGCCCCGCACGCGCTCCGTCGCCGTGCGGCCCACGCCGAACCAGCCGAGGGGCGTGTATTGATGGAGGAGGCTCGCGAGCGTCGGGAAGCCCCAGGCCGTGCGCTGGGGCCTCCCGTCCCCGCCGCCGAGGCGCGGGCCGACCATCCCGACCCCGGGGCGCGCGGCGAGGTAGG
>CAYJQA010000163.1:0-10052 GCA_964372065.1 uncultured Litorilinea sp. | reverse complement strand
GGGCCGTGCTGAGGGCCAGGTCTACGCCTTCTTCCTCGGCGTCCATGAGGTTCACGCCGGGGATCAGGCTCAACAGCGTCTTGCCCGCGTCAATCGTCGCCACGGCAAAGCCGCCCACGATCTCGCCCAAATCTTCGCCAAAGGTCGGCGTGGGCGCGTCCGTTTCTGCGGTGTCCGTCGCGCCCAGATAAAGCTGGGACATGGTGCTGACCACCACTTCCTTGGCGATAAAGCCGGTGACCAGCGCGCCCCCGGCTTCCCACGTCCCGAACCCGGCGGGCGCAAAGATGGGGGCGATGGCTGCGCTCGCCCGGCCAAAGTAGGAGTCACGCGGGCTTGCCACGCCCCACGGCAGGTTGCTCAACAGCCATAACACGACCGACACACTCAGAATCACCGTGCCCGCCTTGTAGACGAACTCCTTGCTTTTTTCCCAGGTGTGGAGCAGCAACCCCTTGAGCGTGGGCAGGCGATAGGGCGGCAGCTCCAACGCAAACATGGCGGTGGGGCTGTGGCGGAAGAGCGTGCGCGAGAAGAGTGTGCCCATGCCCGCGGCCAACACGATCCCGCCCAAGTACAGCCCGGTGATCAGCAGCCCGGCGTGGCGGGGGAAGAAGGCCATGCCAAAGACCACATAGACCGGCAGCCGCGCCGAGCAGGACATGAGCGGGACCAACAGCCCGGTGGCGATGCGGTCGCGCTCATGCTCCAGCGTGCGCGTGGCATAGATGGCCGGGACGGCGCAGCCAAAGCCCAAGATCAGCGGGATGAAGCTTTTGCCCTGGAGGCCGGTGAAGCTCATCAGCTTGTCCATGAGGAAGGCCACGCGGGCCATATAGCCGGAGTCTTCCAGGAAGGTGAGGAACAGGTAGAGCACAAAGAGGCCGGGCAAGAAGACCAACACCCCGCCCACGCCGGTAATCACGCCGTCCGTCACCAGCGCGTGCAGCCAGGTCGGCGCGGCCGCCAGCGTCAGCAAGGCCTCCACCCAGCGCGTCACCGGCCCGGTGATGACGCCGTCCATCCAATCCAGGAAGGGCGCGGAGACATCCACGACCAGCTTAAACATGAGGTACATGACGGCCAGGAAGATGGGCAGCCCCCACACGCGATGGGCGGCGATGCGGTCGATGCGCGCCGTCATGTCGTAGCGGTCGGTGGGGATGCGCTGCATCACCTGATGGGTGACGCCGTGGATAAAGCCATAGCGGGCGTCGGCCAGGGCGATGTCGACCGTGTCGCCATAGAGCGCCTCGATGCGCGCCGCGGCGGGCGAGACCAGGGCCACCACGTCACGGCCGCCGGCCATCTGCCGCACGCGGCCGGTCAGATCGGCGTCGCCTTCCAGCAGCTTGATCGCCAACCAGCGCGGGGGAAAGTGGGCGGTCAGCTCCGGCTCGACCGCGATGCGCGCCGCCAAACGGTCCAACTCGGTCTGGATTTCGTCGCCATAGTGGATGCGGAACTCTGGACGGGTACGCGCCGGTGTGGGGACTGCGGTCATCCCGGCCACAGGACACTCTCCTCTTTGCTCACGGCCAGGGGCCTGACCGCCGCGCCCGGCGCTAAACGGACCAGCGTATCCATCAGTTCAGCGATCCCATGCTCGCGGTTGCCGACGGTCTCGATGATCGGCGCGCCACCCAATAGCGCCGACAGCTTGGCTTGGTCGATGACGATGCCGGCGGCGCGGGCCATGTCCATCTGGTTCAAGACGATCAACAGCGGCGCGCCCAGTTCCAGTAACTGCACGGTCAGGTAGAGGTTGCGCTCCAGGTTGCCGGCGTCCACCACGTTGACGACCAGGTCGGGCCGTTCGTGGAGCACAAAGTCGCGGGCGATCACTTCTTCGGGTGAAAAGGCGTTGAGGCTGTACGTTCCGGGCAGGTCCACCACCAGGAAGTCGACGCCGCGATGGCGCAGGACGCCTTCCTTCTTCTCTACAGTCTTGCCCGGCCAGTTGCCCACGTGCATCCGCGAGCCGGTGAGCGCATTAAAGAGGGTGGTCTTGCCGGCGTTGGGGTTGCCCGCCAACGCCACGACATAGCGGGTGCGCATGGTTAGGCCGCGACCTCCACATCCACGTTGGCCGCGTCTTGCCGCCGCAGCGACAGGAAATAGCCCATGACAAAGTACTCGACCGGGTCGCCCAACGGGGCGCAGCGTTCCACGGCGATGGTCTCGCCGCGCACCAGGCCCATCTCCAGCATCCGCCGCCGTGCGGCCGCCGGTCCGCGCACACGGAGGATCGTGGCGACTTGGCCCGGAGCCAGTTCGTTAAGCGATACGATTTTGTCGGCGGTCGGCTGATTGGTCACGGCCTGCTCCTTACGGCGAATGGTGGCGAACTACACTGCGCTCATCCTGCCATAAATCGGGCCGCGCCGCGGGGGGACATCCGGCCCCCATCCGGGGGGACAAATGTCCTTTACCTTAGTAAACGGGGTTAATGCGCCGTGAAGGCGCGGTTACATGCCGCGACGTGATGCCTGCGGCGGCGGGTGAACCTCAGTTTTGTTGGGGGCCGAGCAAAGCGGCCAGTTGGGCCGCTTGGTCGCCGTGGACCAACGCAATCACCTCGTCGCCGGGCTGCAGCACGGTCGGCCCGCGGGGCAGCAGCAGGCGTCCCTTGCGGATCAGCGCGGTGAGGATGCAATCGTCGGGCAGCTTCAGGTCGCGCACGGCATGACCCGCGGCCGCGGCCGTGGGATGCACGCGTTCCTCGACCAGCGCATATTCGCCGCGCCGCAACTTGAGCAGCGTCATCATGTCGCCCAGCGACATCTCCTCGGCAATCAGCTTGGCAATCAGGTCGGCCTGGTCTACGACCACATCTACACCCATCTCCGGCGTGTAGAGCCAGGCGTTCAGCGGGTTGTTGACGCGGGCGATAATGCGCGGCGCCTGAAACTCCATGCGCGCCAGGCTAGCAACGACCAGATTTGTTTCGTCGTCACCGGTCACCGCGGCCACGACGTCAGCCAGATGGATGCCGGTGCGCTCCAACACATCTGGGTCGGCCCCGTTGCCCTCGACAACGACGCCGGCGGGCAGCCGTTCGGCTAGCTTGGCGGCATGACCGGGATTCTGTTCGATGACGCGCACGCGATGGCCGTCGGCTAAGAGTAACGTCGCCAGATACGCGCCGACCTTGCCGCCCCCTACCACCATCACAAACATGGCCGCCTCCCTTCGTAGAGCGCCCTCACCGCGGACGCTGTACTTTGCCGCCGGTCAACTGTTAGGCCAGCCCGAACATGTCGTTGAGCCGCGGCGCGGCCGTCGGCGTCACCGCCAAGTAGGCCACATCGCCCGCCTCGATCGGCGTGCCCGGCGCGGGCAGAAACGTGCGTCCCTGCCGGCGCAACGCCGTGACCTGGATTTCGCCGGGCACGTTCAGGTCACCCACCACACGACCCGCCATGCCCGGCGGCGCTACCACGACCACCAACTCCACTTCACCGCTGCCGACGCTAAAGACTACCTCGAGTTGGGCTAGCACAAGGCTTTCGCTCAAGCGTTGGATGCCCCATCGCACCGGGGAAACGGTTGTCAGGCCCAAACGCCGGTAAATATCGGCCTTGCGCGGGTCGTAGAGGCGAGCGACCACACGGGGCACGTGAAAACGCAGGCGCGCCGTGCGCGCTACCACTACATTGGCCTCGTCGCTGCCCGTCACCGCGGCGAGACCGTCCGCCGACTCAACGCCGGCCTCCAACAAGACTGCGCGGTCGAACCCGACGCCGGTTAGCGTGCGCCCGCGAAAATGGGGGCCAAGGCGGGCGAAGGCCTTCGGGTCATGATCCACGACGGTCAGATCATGGCCGAGCAGCGTCAGGTTGGCAGCCAACCCGGCGCCCACGCGCCCGCAGCCGATCACGATGATTTTCATGGGGCGGGTTCCTCCTCTCGCTCTGCATGGGACCGCTGCAATCGTTCCCGCTGGCGCAGCAGCAGTTTGCGGATTTCATCGACGATCAACAGGCACGGACTCAGGGCAAACAGGAATAGCCAGTTGGACAGCGGGAACGCGGCAGTGCCCAAGAAGCGTTGAAGCCACGGGGTGTAGGTGATTAGAAAGATGAGCGTCAGTTCCGACGCGATGCCAACCAATGCCATGCGGTTGCCAAACCAGCCCACCTGGAAGATCGAGAGGCGGTCGGTGCGCTGGGCGAAGAGGTTGCCGATCTGGGTCGTCACCACGGCGGCCAGGGTCATCGTCGTCGCCGCCCGATAGAGCGCGCCCGACGTCGGCAGGTCAAGCCACTGGCCCTGGTAGCCGTTGGTCCAGTACAAAAAGTAAAAAGCGCTCATGGCGGCCAGGCTCTGCACCGTGCCCAGCCAGAGATAGGCGCGGACGAGCAGACTCCGACCGATGACATGCTCCGATTGGCGTCGCGGCCGCCGCGCCATGATGCCCGGTTCCGGCGGCTCCACGCCCAGCGCCAGCGCCGGGGCCAGGTCCGTCCCCAGGTCCACCGCCAAAATCTGCATCACGGTCAACCCCAAGGGGATGCGCCCGCCGCTGAGCGCAAAGAGAATGAAGGGGACAGCTTCGGGCGTATTGCTGGTGAAGATGTAGGTGGTGAATTTCTTGATATTGGCATAGACCGCGCGGCCTTCTTCCACCGCGGCGACAATCGAAGCGAAGTTGTCGTCGGTCAGCACCATGTCGGCAGCTTCTTTGGCGACATCGGTCCCGGTGAGGCCCATCGCCACGCCGATATCGGCCTTCTTGAGCGCGGGGGCGTCGTTGACGCCATCGCCGGTGACGGCGACGATGTGCCCCAAGGCTTGCAGCGCAGTCACCACGCGCAGCTTGTGTTCCGGTGCGACGCGGGCAAAGATGACCTCCTCGCGCAGCGCCTGGGACAGCGCCGCGTCGTCCAGGTTGTCCAGATCGGCCCCGGTGATGATGCGGGGCAAACGGCCCTGAACAATGTGGATGCGCTGGGCGATGCTGGCCGCGGTCAGACCGTAATCGCCGGTGATCATGACGATGCGGATGCCGGCGCGATGACAGGTGGCGACGGCCTCCACGACCTCGGGCCGGGGTGGGTCTTGCATCGCCAGCAGACCCAGAAACGTCAGGTCGCGCTCTACGGTCTCGGCCATAAATTCGTCCTCGCCCACCCACTCCCGCCGGGCCACGGCCAACACGCGCAGACCGGTCCGCGCATAGTCGTCATGTGCGGCCAGAATCGCGGCGCGCATGGCCGCGGACAAGGGCTGCTCGCGGCCGCCCACTTGGATGCGGTCGCTCAACGCCAGCAGTTCAGTTGCCGCGCCCTTGACATAGACCCAACGGCGTACGCCCACCTGATGGAGCGTACTCATGCGCTTGCGGCGTGAGTCGAAAGGCAACTCGCGCAGCCGCGGCTGTGCGAGTTGGAGCGTGTCTGCGTCTAGGTTGCCCTTCAGGGCCGTCACGCGCAGCGCCGCCTCGGTGGGGTCGCCCAAAACGCTCCAGCGCGCATGCGCGTGATCGGGCGGGAGCAGGCGCGTATTGTTGCACAAGGCTGCGACCGTCAGCGCCGCGGTCAGGTCGGCGTCCTGCGTCGAGTGAAGGACGCGCCCCTGCTCGCAGATGTCGCCCTGTGGCGCATAGCCCACGCCCGTAACCTCCAGCCGGCGGCCTGCCACCCACAGGGCGCGCACCGTCATCTCGTTTTGGGTCAAGGTTCCCGTCTTGTCGGTGCAAATAACCGTGGTCGAGCCAAGTGTCTCGACCGCCGACAGCTTCTTGACCAACGCGTGACGCGTCGCCATCCGTTGCACGCCCATCGCCAGCGCCAGGGTGACGGTCGGCAGTAACCCTTCGGGGACCATCGCCACGATCATGCCCAGACCGAAGATGAACCCTTCGGCCAGGTTCATCGCGCCCAGTCCGACCGCAATGGCGAAAAAGAGGAGACCGATACTCACCGCGACCGCGGTCACGATCTTGGTGATGACCACGATCTCCTTTTGTAAGGGGCTGAGTTCTTCGCCCAAGCTCTGGGTTATGTGGGCGATGTGGCCAAACTGGGTAGCCATGCCCGTGGCGTAGACCACGGCGCGCCCCGCGCCGCCAACGACACTGGTCCCGGCAAAGACGAGATTGGGCAATTCCGTATAGGCGATCCCGGCGACGGCTGCGGCGGCGGAGGTCTTGGTCACCGGGTTCGACTCGCCACTTAAGGTGGACTGGTCAACGCTCAACTCGGCCTCTTGCACCAACCGGCAGTCCGCCGAAATATGGTCGCCTTCGGCCAACACCAGGAGATCGCCGGGGATCAGCTCGGCCGCGGGGATGCGCTGTTCTTCGCCGTCGCGCAACACGCGGGCATAGACCGGCAACAGATCGCGCAGCGCCTCGGTGGCCTTCTCTGCCTTATACTCTTGCCAAAAGCTGAATGCGCCGTTGATGACGTTGACCGACCAAGTCGCCCAGCCCAGTTCGGGCATCCCCGCGACAAAGGCCAACACGCCGCCTACCCACAGCAGGATCGCCATGAGATGCGTGAAGTTGGCGATCAGCTTGCGGTAAAGCGGCACGCCCTGGATTTTGCGAATGGTGTTCGGGCCGGCGTCCCGCAGCCGAGCTTGGGCCTCCGCGTCGCTGAGACCCGATCGGCGCGTAGCCAACAGGGCATAGACCTGGTCGGGCGAGACGCTATAGATCGCCGGCAACGACGGTGCGGACTCCGTGGCGTGCATACGGCTTCCCGCGGCCTGCCTGTGACCCTGGCGGCGCTCCTGTCTGCCGGGCGCGCCCATCTTGCAACAGGGCCTCGGCGGGAGCGACAGCGGTCAGGCTCTACCCTGCCATTATCGCGCCGTTTCCGCCAAGTCAATGACCTTGTTGTCCGTGCTGCTCACGCGGGAAAGGGGCAGATAGGCTCGTCGCCTACCTTGCCCCGGTGTGCCATGTGCATTCCCGCAGATCGCGTCAGGCCGAATGCCGCGCGGTCACGCCGTCGCGTAGACTTCGGACAGGAAGGCGCGCACGGTAGTTAAGTAGGGGCCAGACTGCTCGCGGCGGATGTTGTGGCCGGCCCCTGGGATGTGCGTCACACGCAGCTGCGGGATGAACTGCTGCAACTGCGCGGCCTGTTCGGCGCTCACCAGACTGCCGCGTTCAGGGTCGGCGGTGATGAGCAGCGCCGGACAGGTGATCTTGCCCATGACTGTGGGCCAGTCCGGCGGGGCGCTCTGGCGGATCAGCACATTGAAGCTGAGGCGCAGCTTGGAATCGGCCCAGGGCCCCAGCTCCTCGTCGGACCACAGCGGTGATGCGGCGTGCTCGCCGGCGATCAGCTCTTCGCGTGTCTTGCGCTTGAGCGCGATGACGTGTTCGCGGTGGCTCGCCCACCGCGCCTCCATCTCCTCCGCCCGCGCGCCCATGTTGAACGCGCCGGCATCTTCGATGATAATGGCGCGCGGGAGGTCGGGATAGTTCCCGGCCAGCACGTAGGCGGTCGCGCCGCCCATGGAGTGCCCCATGACCACGGGGCGGTCCAGCCCCAGCCCGCGGATTACGCCCGCCAGGTCATCGGCCATGTCGGTAGTCCCATAAGGTGTCGCGGGCCCGTCGGAGCGACCATGACCGCGGGCGTCGACCATGATGATGTCGTAGTCGGCCTCCAGCTGCCGGGCGAGCGGGGTCCAACAGAGGCCGTCATCGGAAAAGCCGTGAGCCAGCACCAGTTGTGGCTTGTCGCCGCCGGTGCGCGTATAGTGGAGCCGCAGCCCATTGGCCACGACGTCGCCGGATTGCCAGTCTGCCATGCACGTCCTCCTGTTCAGTCTGCGCTGTGCTACCGCCACAGCTTGGGGAAGCCGCCCGCAAGGGTGTCTTGCTGCGAACGGGGGTGACAATCTTGTGTAATGAGCGTATGCTAAGGTTGAGTGTAGTGAGCCGGGATCGGAATGTCAACTGCCGCGCCCCGGTCGCCGGCGGGATGCCGCGTCGCACCATGCCAAGTCCTATGAGTTATTTCGCGCGCGCTGGGTCAGGGAGTTGATCTTTCTGCGGCTGCGTGCTATACTTTCCTCCGGCTGAGGATGACCTACGGAGGTTATCGCGGTCACGGGGCGTCAACTCATTGGAGTGTTGCGAACGTGGGGATTCCCCACGTTTCTTATTGTTAAGGGGTAGCTATGTCGAAGGCTTTGATTGCTGGCATCAAACAGGTCGCGACCGATAAGGGGCTGGACCCTGAGGTCATCTTCCAGGCAATTGAAGCGGCCTTGATCTCGGCCTATAAGCGCAACTATGGTCCCATGGCCAATGTCACCTCCGAGGTGGACCGGGTCACGGGTGAGATGCGCGTCTATGCCGAGCGCGAAGTGGTGGAGGAAGCGATCAACGCCCGCACCGAGATTAACCTGGAGGAGGCCCAAAAGCTCTTTCCCACGGTCAAACTCGGCGACGTGGTGAATGTAGAGAGCATGCCTGCCAACTTCGGCCGCATTGCCGCCCAGACCGCCAAGCAGGTGATTCTCCAGCGCATCCGCGAGGCCGAACGCGATACTGTGTTTGAGAACTTCGCCCATCGTGTCGGCGAGGTGATCAACGCCCAGGTTCGCAGCACCGATAACGCGTCGGGCGCGGTGACCGTCATGCTGGACGAAAAGCATGAGGCCATGTTGGTGCGTGAGGAGCAGATCCCCAACGAGCGTCTGCGCCGCGGCGACTATCTCAAGGTGTATGTGGTGGATGTGCACAAGAGCACGCGCGGGCCGGTGATCAAACTCAGCCGCACCCATCGCAATCTGCTGCGCCGTCTCATGGAGCAGGAGATTCCCGAAGTGCGCGACGGCACGGTCGAGATCAAGGCCATCGCCCGCGAACCGGGCGCACGCAGCAAGGCCGCGGTGGTTGCCACCGTGCCCGGCGTGGACCCGGTCGGCAGTTGCGTCGGGATGCGCGGCCTGCGCATCCAGAACATTGTCAACGAGTTGGCCGGCGAAAAGATTGACGTGGTGGAGTGGAACAGCGAGATTTCCGCCTACATCGCCAATGCGCTCAGCCCGGCCAAGGTCAATAGTGTCATTTTGGACGACGCCGGTACCATCAAGACCGCGATTGTGGTCGTGCCGGACCGCCAATTGAGCCTGGCTATCGGTAAGGAGGGCCAAAATGCCCGCCTAGCCGCCAAGCTCACGGGATGGCGCATTGACATCAAGAGCGAGAGCGAAGCCATGAAGGAAGGGCTGGATCGCCTGGCCGCCGAGCAGGCGCAGAAGATCCGGCGCTCCGACCTCTTTACCATGGCCGAGCGTTTGATGCAGGACGACGAAAAGCCGCCGGTGAGCGAAGACCTGCTCAGCAAGGCCGCCCGCGCCCTGGAGCAGATGGACGTCCGCGGCGAGGAAGACACGGCGTCTGCCGAGCTGCCCACGCTGGAAATGCCGGAACTGCCGATGGGCGGGCGCGACCTGCGCGACCTGTGGCCCATCGAAGGCTTCGAGATCCCCGAGCGGCCCATCGGCGAGTCGCTTGAACCCGAGTTGGACGAACTGGACGAATCCGTCGCGCCGCCCGCCGCGCCGCTGCCCGCCGCAATGGGTGAGGAAGCGCCGGTTGAGGACGAGGCCGCCATGACCCAGGTCGGTGAACTGCCCGAAGTCATCACCGCCGACATGTTGCGTGCCCGCAGGAAGGGCTTGGACTTTGCCAGCGGCGACTTTGAGGTCCCGGCGGAACTGCTGGTGGGTCTGGACGACGAAGAAGAGGTAGTGGAAGAGGAAGAAGTCGATCTGGGCAAGGGGAAGGGCAAGGCGAAAGGCAAAGGCAAGGCCAAGAAGGGGGCCAAGCCTGATGCCAAGAGCAAGGGCAAGAAGTGGCGCCCGCCCCTTGGCGACGAGTTCTAGGCGAGCACCGGCGCATGGCGCAGAAGAGCCGCGGGCCTAAGCCCAAGCACATCCCGCAGCGCACCTGCATCGCCTGTCGCCAGGTGGTGGGCAAGCGCAGTCTGCTGCGGATAGTCCGCACGGAAAGCGGGATCGTGGTGGACCCCAGCGGCAAGGTGGCCGGTCGCGGGGCCTATCTGCACCCGTATCAGGCG
>CAYJQA010000162.1:0-10087 GCA_964372065.1 uncultured Litorilinea sp. | reverse complement strand
GGCCAAGAATGCCGGCGTGCCCGTGCCCCACTCCGCGGCCTGGCGCGCCGCCTCAGCCTCAAAGACGCGCACAAAGCGCGCGCCGATCGCCTTGCGCTTGTGCTCCGGGTCGCTTACCCCCTGCAGGTCGGCCAAGAAGTCCTCTTTGGCGTCCACCGCCACCAGCCGTATCCCCTGATGCCGCCGGAAGGTCTCGATCACCTGCTCCGCCTCGCCCAGCCGCAGCAGCCCGTGATCCACAAAGACGCAGGTCAGCCGGTCGCCGATGGCGCGATGTACCAGCGTCGCCGCCACCGCCGAGTCCACGCCGCCGCTCAGCCCGCAGATCACATGCCCCTCCAGGCCGACGCGATCGTGGATGGCCGCGACCATCTCTTGGATAAAGTGGCCCGGCGTCCAGTCGCCCGCACAGCCGCAGATGCGCTTGACGAAGTTCTCCAGCAGCGCCGGGCCTTGCGGGGTATGGACGACTTCGGGATGAAACTGGATGCCGTAGAGCCGCCGCGTCTCGTCGGCGATGGCCGCCAGCGGCGAATTGGCGCTATGCGCGATGGCAATAAAGTTGTCGGGCAGCCGTTCCACGCGATCGCCGTGGCTCATCCACACCTGGAGCGCCGCGTCCAGCCCGGCAAACAGCGGGCTGACCTCGGTATTGCCGCCGGTCACCTCCACCAGCGCGCTGCCATACTCGCGTTCCGTGCCGGGACTCACCTGCCCGCCGAAGCTGTAGGCCAGCAGTTGCAGCCCATAGCAGATGCCCAACACCGGCACGCCCAACGCCAACACCTCGTCGGGCAGCGTGGGCGCGCCCGCCGCATAGACGCTGTTCGGCCCGCCGGAGAGGATCACGCCCTTCAGTTCCATCCGCGGCAACAGCTCCGCGGCCCGGTCCCACGGGATCAACTCGGCATAGACATGCGCCTCGCGCACACGGCGGCAGATCAGTTGGCTGTACTGGCTGCCGTAATCCAAGACGGCGATGGTCTGGTGTTGCATGAAGTATGCTCCCCGTCAATACCGCGGCTGAGTTCAATCAACAATGGGATAAACCAACTTGCTACCTTGTCATTCCGAGGCCGTAGGCCGAGGAATCTCTCTGGTCTGCGTGCCCTCCAGAGAGATTCCTTCCTTCGCTTACGCTCAGGACATGCCTCGCAGACTCGTCGGAATGACAAGGTAGCAAGTTGAGTAAAGATCATGCGCGTAGGTGCGGCTGAAGTAGACTACCGCCCGTAGCCCGACATGGTCACGTCAAGCTCGGCGTTGAGCAGCACCGCGCCCACAATGCGGGCGTGGACCGTCTCCAGCACGGCCTTGGCGCGCTGGGCGTGGTCGCGTTTGGTGCTGCCCGCGTGGATCAGCAGCACCACGCCGTTGACCTTGCCCGCCCAGATCGCGGCGTCCGTCACGGCCAGGACCGGCGGCGCGTCGATCAGCACATAATCGGCCTGCTCCTGCAACTGCTCCAGCGCCTCGGCCAGCCGCTTGCGGCTCAAGAGCGCCACCGGGTTGGTGACCGTGGGGCCGCTGGTCAGCACGTGCAGCCCTTCCACGCTCGTGCGCTGGAGGGGCGCGGCGCCTTCCTCCTGCAGCCAGTTGCTCAGCCCGCGCTGGTTGGTCAGCCCGAAGATCTCGTGCTGCTGCGGGCCGCGCAGGTCGCCGTCCACCAGCGTCACACGGTCCCCGGCCTGCGCCATCGCCACCGCCAGGTTCGCCACCGCGATGCTCTTCTCGGTCATCGTGTCGGCGCTGGTCACCAAAATCGCGTGCAGCGGCTGTTCCAGGCTGGAAAACTCCAGATTGGTGCGTAGACTCTGGTAAGCCTCCGCCGCCGGACTGCGCGGGTCGGTCAACGTGATCAGGTTCGTCATAAGGCTCACTCTCTCAGTTATCGGCAACTATCGGCAACCATAGCTAGGAAAGCCGTAGCGGCGGTATCCTTACCGCCGTCTGGTCTGCACGCGCCGGCGGTTAGGAAACCGCCGCTACTAGGTAGTGTCTGCAAAGCTCTTGTCACCCTGAGCGACAGCGAAGGGTCCCGGTGACGCACCGGGGAAGGGGATGCTTCGCTACGCTCAGCATGACAGATTGCAGACAGTACCTAGGCCGAAAGCCCACATTACGTTGCGGTCCACACGGCCTGCAGCGCGCAATAATCCACCAGGATGATACCTTCCGCTTGCACAATCGCCTGGGCCGCGGGCGACATCAAGAAGTCATAATCCGCCTGGCGCACCGCTGCGCCGTCCGGCTGGATGGCGCGTAACTCAGGAGTGGCGAGACCGGGATGGACCGCCCACTCGCTCAGCCCCACCGGCAGCTCGCGCAGTAGTTGGGCATACCGGGCGGATTTATCGACCGTGGGCAGGCTAAAGCTGTCCAGCAGGTCGTGGTCGTTCGTGGGCAAGCCGTGGCTTTGCACCGCAGCAATCCACGGTCGCCCGGTGACGCGCAACGCCAAGCCGTATTCGCGCGCCAGCCCCAGCATCAGATCGCAGATGTCATCCCGGCCACCCAGACGCAGAGAATGCCAATCCAGGTGGGTCGGCTGGAGCCGGGCCGCCAGCACGGCCTCGATCTGCGCCCGAAACTCGGTTTCCAACTCGCCCAGCTTGGCCTGCGCCAGCAACGCGGCCATGTGGTCGAAGCTGACGAAGTAGCCGGTCGCGTCGACCAGCGAGCGCACCTTGTCCGGCGAACTGAGCGGCCGCCACCGGTAGTGCGCCGCCTCGCCGATCACGGTCAGATGCACGGCGAAGGAAAGCGCGGGATTCTCCGCGAGCAGGTGCATGGCGTGCAGCGCCCAGGGGCAGGGAACCATCAGGCTCGTGGAATGGACCAGGCCCGCCAGGAGCGTGCGGGAGATCGCCTCATTGATCGCCTGGCACATGCCAAAATCATCGGCGTTGACGATCAACAAACGCGCATCGGCCGGGTAGCCTAACAGGCGGTTGGTTTGGCTCTGGCTCAATCGGGTCATCCTGCTCACTTACTCTACGCGCACCGAACCCAGGTCCAGCATGTCGCCGGACAGCGCCCCTGCGCCCTGCACGGGCAAGCGCGCCCCGTCCCGCCAATCGTACAACCCCACCACCAGCCGGTAGCTCCCCGGCGACAGATCGGCGGGCAGGGCCAGCGTCTGCGTGTCGACAACGGGCCGCCCCACGGGCCATGCCGTCGCGGGCAGCAGCCCCGCGGTGTCGTGCGGCTGCCAGTCCAACTGCGCCGCCTTCTCGCCCTGTTCGTCCAGCAGATGGACAAAAACCGTATAGTCCACCGGCTGCGGGGCCGCGGCCTGCCAATGCAGCGTCCACGTCAGGTCGCCGCCCGCTTTGACCGTCGCAGGCACGTCCACGCCCGTCAGGCGAATGGCGTCGCCAAAGCGGACGTCCAGCGCCGTCGCGGGCGGCCCCGGATCGACCGGGACGGCGGTCCAACCGTCACGTTCGCGGCGGAACCCGCCCAACCGCAGCAGCGTCCCCCCGTCCAGCACCGGCAGCCGGGGGTCGGTGGGCTGGACGGCCAGCCGCGCCCTGGGGGTGACCGCCTCGGCCCAGTTGTCGCCCGTATACAGCCCGATCACCAGCGTAAAGGAGTCGGCGGTCGCCGCCCAGGGCAGCGTCGTCACCCGCACCGGCGTCCCCGGCTCCCACTGGCTCGTAGGATACCACAGGACGTTGACCGGCTGATAAAACCCGGAATCTTGCCGCGGACTCCCGTCCGGGGCCAAATAGGCCACATAGAAGCGCAGGTCGCGGTCCAGCGCCGCCTGCGCCAGCCAGTGCATCTCCACCACCACCTCGCCATTGCGGTCGGTGGTCACGGCGGCGTCCAGCAGCCGCAGCCCACCGGCGAAGTCGGCCACCGGCGCGCCGGACGGCGCATAGCCGGGCCGCCGCCAGGCGTCATAGAACGCCGCGGGGATCGCCGTCTCCGGGAAGCCCCGCCGCAGCAGCAGATAGCCGTCATCGGCTGCGGCCACGCCAAAGCCTTGCGCCAACAGGTCGTCTATCGACGCGGCCAGGTCGTTGGGGTGCTGCGGCCAGGCCGGGCCGGTCACGTCCACCCAAACCGTGTCGGCGTCGTCCACTCGCGGAAAGATGTAGATCGTCGCGCGGCTGCTCACATGCGGGACCAGCCGGTCTTGCGCCGTGACTACCGTATCGGGCGGGATCTGGGCGATGATGGCCGCCGCGCGACGATGATGCTCGGTGACGGTCAGCGGCAGATAGTTGCCCGCGCCGGGCAGATAGCCGTGCTGCGCCTGGGCGATCACCGCGCAGACCAGCACGCCACCCGCCGTCACGGGCGCGACCCACGGCGCGAGGCCCAAATGGCGCGCCGCCACCCAGTCGCGCAGCCGCGCCGCGCCCATCACGCTCGCCGCGACCACAAACGGCAGCACAGGCGCGGCGTAGATCAGCGTGTAGACTTCGTGCATGGGCGCGAAGTCGGCCAGCAGGTTGATCGCCAGCGACGGCAGCGCCAGCAGCAGCACTTCCGGCGCGAGCAGCGCCAGGAAGCCCAGCGGCCATAACAACTGCGCCAGATAGCGACCCGCGCCCGCCGCCTGAAGCTGCGCCCAGACCAGGTCGGGCCGCGTCAGCAGCGACTGCACCATCGCGACCGGCCCATCGCCCAGATAGCCATAGCGACCCCAGTGGATGTTGCCCGCGGCGAAATACTGCTGGATGCCCAGCACGGCAAAGAGCGCCCAGCCCAGGCTCAACGTCATGGTCGCCGGCCCCAACCAGCGCCGCCGCTGGACGATCAGTGCATACGCGCCGAGCATCATCACCAGCAGCCCGATCTCCTCTTTGCACGCCGCGGCCAACACGGCAAAGAGCACAAACCGGCCACTCCGGCGCGGCTCATGCCCCCGGCCGCGGTCACTCACCAGAAAATAGAACGCTGCCAGCAAGAAGGTCGGGGCCAACGTGACGGGATGAAACTCCAGCCAGTTGGCGGCCTGCAGCGCGGGATGGAGCAGATAGGCCAGGGCAAAGGCCAACGCGGCCCCGTCATGCGCCAATTGTCGCCGCACCAGCGCATAGACCGGCCACGCGCCCAGCGCCACGACCACCGCCTGCAAGACCAGCAGCGTCGGCGGCCCGCTGTAGAGCCAATAGAGCCACGAAATGGGGATGAGGATCGGCTCGACGTGCAGACTGAGCCGGTTGACCGTGCCGGGCTGGTTGGTCAGATGGAACCAGCGGCCGTGCGCCGTGTTCCAGACGGCCTGGTCCAGGTTGCCCATGTCCAGCGCGCGCGCCTCGAAGGCGTCGAAGCGGCGCAGCGTCAGCGCCGCAAAGGTCACGGCATAGGCGAGGATGGCTACCCACAGCAGGACCGTGGGCCAGCGGCGTTCCGCCCGCCAGAGGCGATCGAGACTACGCGCAAGCGGTCGTGGGCGGGACAGCCGGAGATGAGCCACGGCAGGCAGCGTTAGCGGCGAAACGGCTGTGATCGACCGGGAAGCGAGGCCACTTCCCGGCAGGATCAAGCCGTCTTGGCCGCGGAGAGGGGGCTGGATTGCGCGGCGGGCGCGGCGGTTTCCTTCGGCCCCGCGGCGGATGGAATCGCGCCCAAGACCGGCATATCCAGCGCCCGCGCCAGCGCCGCCGGTGTAGCCAACAGATCCGCTTCGACCCAGGTCAGCGCCAGCACGATGCCCAGCCCAAAGAGCAGCCCCAGGACTGCCCCGGCAATCGCATTGACCAGCGGCTTGGGCTGATACCGGTCATAGCTGATGGCGCGGCTGCGAATCTTGACCTCGATGCGGTCGGCCTTGTCCTGTTGGGCATAGTAGGCCGTGCGCTCCTCGACAAACTCGTCGGCCAGTGTCAGCGCCATGAGCTTGGCGACTTCGCCGTCGCGAGCGCGCGCCTCGATCTTGATCGTGAAGTCGCTGGAATCCGCCACCACATTGACGTGCGCCAGAAAGTCGTAGGGGTTCATGTCCAGTTGGGCGCGGTCAATCACGCGTTGGGCGATCTCCGGCGTCTGCAAGTTGGCGGCAAAGTTACGCATCAAGTCCTTGGCCGTGTTACCCAACCCCCAGTCGGGGCGCGCGGGCACGGTGCTCACAAAGACCGTGGCGCGATACATCTCCTCTTGCAGATAGCTCACGCCGAAGGCCGCCGCCGCGGCCAACAACATCCCCGCGACCATAATCCAGCCGCGGCGCTGCAAGATACGTACATATTCTTGAATCGTCATCGTTTACCTCTCTCCCCTCACCTCTCCCCATCTTAGCGGTGTTTGGGGATTTCGCCAATCACACGCAGGCCAAGCGCCTCGACCATGCGCCGGTCGCGCACCGAAGTATCCAGATAGTCGAACAGAAAGGCCAGCCCCAATCCCACCAGCAGCCCCAGCCCGACGCGCAGCGGCCATTCCAGTTGGTCGCGCAGACCCGGCCCCACCGCGCCCACCGTGGGTCCGTCGATGATCGTCACGCCCGCGCCCGCCGTCCCCAACTGTTGGAAGTAGACCGGCGCGTTCTCCACCAACTCGGCGGCCGCGGCATTGGCGATGGCCTCCAACTGCGCCGCATCGCTCCAGGTAAAGCCCAGCGTAATGATGCGATGCTGCTTGCCCGCCACTGCGCTGCCCTGGATCACGCCCGGCGGCACCGCGATCGCCTGGTCCGCCAAGCGCGCGCTCACCGCGTCGGCAAAGAGCCGGCTGCGCACGACCTCGGTAAAGTCGTCCACCAGATACTCGCTGGTCAGCCAGGCGTAATAGCGCGCGTCATAGGCCGCCAGCGGCGCGTCCGTGGCAGGCAGCACCCCCAGCAGCAGCCGCATGGACGCGCTGTAAGTTGGCGGCGGCGTGACCCACGGGCGCAGTTGCAGCGCGCTCAATACGGCGACCAGCGCCGTCAGCGCCACCGGCAGCCACCAGCGCCGCCGCACAATCTCCCAATACTCGCGCAGTTCCATGTTCTTTGGTCCGTGTGCGCCCTTCCGCCACCCACAAGGCTGCTGTCATTCCGAGCGTTAGCGAGGAATCCCGGCCACCGCACTAGGGGATGCTTCGCTACGCTCAGCATGACAGTAGCGGCGGTATTCTACCGCCGGGGCTGCCATAGCCCAAATGTGCGGTTGGAAACCGCACCTGCGATTGCCGGTGTAATCTCCTAACATGCGTGAAACCGCACCTACGGCGCTGCGCCGGCCTGGGCGTTCTTGGCGGCTTTGCGTGCGACCTCGCCGCTCTGCTCCGCCCACACCTGCGCCAGATAGGCCAGCAGGTTGGCGCGAAAGCTCTGCGTGCTGAAGCGTTCCGCCTGTTGACGGCATGCGGCCGGGTCATAGCGCCGCGGGTCGAAGCCCGCCAGCGCCGCCGCCAGACTCGCCGGCGTCTGCGCGGCGAACAACTCGCCCGTCACGCCGGGGACGACCGTATCCAGCGCACCGCCGTCGCCATACGCCACCACCGGCCGCCCCATGCTCATGGCCTCTACCGGGGTGATGCCAAAATCCTCCAGCCCCGGAAAGACGAACGCTTGGCAACCCGCCATCAGTTCCCGGATGTGCGCGCGCGGTTGGCGGCCCAGAAAGGTCACGTTGGGACCGGCCTGCGCCTGCAAGCTCGCCAGGTCGCGGCCCTCGCCCACAATCACCAGTTTGGCCTGGGGCAGTTGTTGCATAGCCGCCACCGCCAGGTCAATCCGCTTGTAGGGAATCAACCGGCTGACGATCAGGAAATAGTCGCCCACCGGCGTCGTCGGGTCGGGCGTGAAGTAGTCCGTATCCACGGGCGGATAGATGACCACGCTCTCGCGGCCATAGATGCGCCGGATGCGCGCCTGCACCGTGCGGCTGATGGCGACAAAGTAGTCCACCCGCTGCGCCGCGGCCCAGTCCCACCGCCGCAGCAGCGCCAAGAGCGGCTGCAGGGCCAGATGCACCGCCCCGCCGATCTGCTCGCGCTCACGGTACTGCTCATAGAGCCAGAGGAAGCGCGTCGGCGTCAGACAATAGCAGACGTGCAACGCCCGCCGCCCCGCGCCGCGCCGGGTGCGGACGCCATGACAAAAGCCGCTCTTGTTGCTGACCACCAGGTCATAGCCGGTCAGGTCCATCGCTTGAAACGCCAGGGGATAGAGCGGCAGATAACGCTGATGATGCGCCGCCACACCCGGCAGCCGCTGCATAAAGCTGGTGCGAATCTCCCAGCCGCGATAGGCCGCGGGCATCCGCTCCGGCGCATAGATGCTGGTATAGACCGGCGCGCCGGGGAACAGCGCGGTCAGTTCCTCCAGCACATTTTCGGCCCCGCCCAACTGGTTCAGCCAGTCGTGGACCAGAGCGAGGCGCGCCCCCTGCAACGCGGACACGGTCATGGGCGATCCGGCGGCGCGAGACGCAGTTCCTTCATCTCTTCGGCCACAAAGTGGTCGATCAGCAGCACATACATCTCCTCGATCACGTCCGGGTCAATCCCTACCTCGGCGGCCCAGGCGCGGCGTTGGGTCAAGACATGTTGGCGGCGCGCCGGCGCACGCACGTCCGCCTCGGTCTTCTTGAAGCGTGTGATGGCGCGCACGTATTGAAAGCGCAGCCCTAGCCGCTCGACGATCTCCTGGTCAAGCACGTCGATGGCGGCGCGGATGTCTTCGATGCTGCTGCACTCTTCCGGACTCTTCATAGCCCTCTACCTTGAGGCGCGCCCGTCGACGCGGTGGAATGCGGATGATGCCCCAGCGGCGCGGCGAGCAACGCCAACGGTTGGGGGCTATTGTACCGCAACCCGTTGCCCGCTGTATACTCGAAGCGTGACCGATTACCGTGTGCACAAAGGGCAGCCCATGCACCCGCTGTGGACCTTCCGCCTCGCCCATCTGTATCCCTCGCTCTACACCGTCAAGCCGCACTTTGGCGAGAGCCAATGTCGCGCCCGGCTGACCGCCCTGCTGGCGACCGGCAATGACTGGTTTGTGTGTGAAAGTGAGGAAGTGGTCGCCGGCTGGGTCGTGGTGGACTGGCTGGGCAAACCCACCCAAGTGGGCTTTCCCGACCTCTCCGACCTCTACGTGCGCGCAGAATGGCGGGGACGCGGCGTGGGGGCCGCGCTAATCCACTATTGCGAGAGCGAGGCGCTGCGCCGCGGCTATGCCCGCATTGGCCTGTCCGTCAATCCCACCCTCAACCCGCGCGCCCACCAACTCTACGCGCGGCTAGGTTATGTCCACGACGGCGGCCCGGCCTATGTGGACGGCGTCTACGACGGTCACAAAGACTGGGTGATCGACCTGACCAAGCTGCTCCGTCCCGAGTAGGAGCGAGATATTTCACGCCAAGGCGCAAAGGACGCTAAGAAGAAACAAAAGAAGTAGCACGTCCGCCGCAATACCCAAATGTGCGGTTGGAAAACCGCACCTACGCGGACAGCCTTACCCTCTCTTGCTCTCGTCTTTGCGCCTTTGCGTGAGCCTCTCTGCCGCTGCGCCTTTAGGCCGGCTTTTCGATCAGCTTGAGAAACTCCTGGCGGTCGAGGACTTCCTTCTCCAGCAGCGTCTCGGCCAACAGCACCAGTTTCGCGCGATGTTCTTGCAGGATATCGCGCGCCCGGCCATAGGCGGCGTCCACGATGCGCCGCACTTCCTGGTCGATCTTGCGCGCCACTTCCTCGCTATAGGTGCGTTGTTCGCCAAAGTCCATGCCCATAAAGGGATTGCTCTCGCCCTGCTGCAACTGCATGGGGCCGATGGCGTCACTCATGCCGAAGCGCGTCACCATCGCCTTCGCCAGCTTCGTCACCCGCTCCAGGTCGTTGGTCGCGCCGGTCGACGGCTCGGTGAAGATCAACTCCTCGGCGACGCGGCCGCCCAACAGCCCGGCCAGGTCATCCTCATATTGGGCGCGGCTCTTGAGCGTGCGGTCGTCTTCCGGCAGCGGCATGACATAGCCTAGCGCCTGGCCGCGGCTGACGATGGTGATCTTGCCGACCTTATCGGCCAAGTTCAGGTTTTCCATCACGATGGCGTGGCCCGCCTCGTGATAGGCCACGATCTTGCGGTCCTCGGCGCTCAGGATGCGGCTGCGCCGCGCCGGCCCGGCCATCACGCGCTCGATGGACT
>CAYJQA010000161.1:0-10101 GCA_964372065.1 uncultured Litorilinea sp. | reverse complement strand
CAGCGAAACTGCGCTGACGGCCCGGCCCGTCATGCGCAGCGAAAAAATCTTGCGGGCATGGGTCGGAAACATCACGTTGATGCCGCCCGTAAAGCCGAACACAGCATAGAGCAGGCGCACCCAGCCCAGACCGGGCCGCAGCGCCAGCCCAAACTGGCACGCCACAAAGACCACGCTCATGACGACCGTCATCTGCGCCATCCCCATCCGATCCGCCAACCAGCCGCTCACCACGAACCCGAGGATCATCCCGATCCCCAGCCACAGCAGCACATTGCCCGTGGCGACGGGGTCCAGCCCAACCACGTCGAACAGATACGGCCCGGCCCACAGCCCTTGAAACCCTAGCGCCGTGCCCGCCACAAAAAACGCCAGCGGGGTGATGCGCCAAAACCGGGTATCGCGAAAGACCGTCCCAAACGACCCGACGCCGCCCGTCGCACTGGACCATTCGACGCCCGGCGGCGTGTTGCGCGTCCATATCATAATCGACGTGGCGACCAGCGCGGTTACGACCGCGGCGGTACCGAAGACCGCCCGCCAGCCCACCGCCGCATTCACCCACGCCAGCGGCGTCGCCGCGGCCAGACTGCCCAGCGCGCCGATCCCCACCAGCAGCCCGGACACGGTAGTATAGTGCTTCTCCGGGAACCACTGGCTAAAAGCCTTGAACGACCCCATGAGCACGCCCGCCATGCCCACGCCGATCAGCGCGCGGCCCAGCGCCAGCAGCCCATAGGACGAGGCCAGCCCGAAGACCGCGCTCCCCACCGCGCCCACCAACATCAGCCCCGGCGTCACCCAGCGTGGCCCCCAGCGGTCCTGCCAGATGCCGATGGGCAACTGCATGGCGGCGAAGGTGGCAAAGAAAAGGCTGGTCATCAACCCTAATTGGGCGGCGACCAACCCGAATTCGCTTGAGAGGTCCGGCGTGATGACCGCATTGGCCGAACGGAAGAAGTACGATAGAAAATAGGCCATCGTAAAAAGACAAAAGACGACCATCCCACGTTTCATGCCGCGCCGCCCTCTAGTTTGGCGCGGGCTTCGGCCAGCCGCGTCTCGGCCAATGCACAATACTCCGGCGCAATCTCATAGCCCACATAGCGCCGCCCGCTCTGGAGCGCGGCGACCGCGGTCGTCCCCGACCCCATAAACGGGTCGAGCACCACATCGCCCACATACGAATAGAGGCGGACCACCCGTTGCGCCAGTTCCACCGGGAAGGGGGCCGGGTGACCGACCCGCTTGGCGGATTCCGGCAAAATGTCCCACACCGAAAGCGTTGCAGCCATGAAGTCATCCCTTTCGATGTCCGACTCGCCCCGGTCGGGCCGGGAGAAGCCGTCCTTGGCAAAGACCAACAAATATTCATGCACATCGCGCAGCCGGGGCGCTTTGGCGCTGCGCCAACTGCCCCACGCACACGACCCGTTCACGCCTTTCCCTTTGCGCCAAATGATCTCGCCCATAGGCAAGAACCCCGCCGCCATGTGGACCGCATAGAAGTGCGCGTGCAGGGGGATATACGGCTTGCGCCCCAGGTTGGCGATGTTCACCACATAGCGCCCGCCCGGTCGCAGCACGCGCAGCACCTCGTCGGCCACGGCCCGGATCATCTCCAGATAGGCGGCCAACGACAGGTTGTCGTCATAGTCCTTGCCCACGTTATAGGGCGGTGAGGTAAACGCCAGCGCCACCCCGTTGTCGGGGATGGCCGTCATCGCCGTGGACGAACCCCCATAGAGCCGGTCCGCCCAGCCATCCGGCGCGGGCACGCTCACCTCACGCGGCGGCGGCGCGCCGTCGTTGGCGGGATGCTCGTCATACAGACTGCGCCCGTAAAAAGCCGACGCATCGTGTGATTCGCGCTTGGGAGTTCCGAAAGACGATGTGGTGGATTTGCTCATGAACGGTCCGGTTGCGGCGGCCGCAACTCCGGGCCGCGTAGGGTTCAGTATAGCGCCACGCGCCAAACGTTGACAATTCACCCCGCAAACGTGGCACAATGAGTCGGTGCGGCGGCGCTGCGCTTAGGGTTGGCGGCGCAGAAGGGCGCACGCCGCAGAAAGAGCAGCCCATGTGTGTCCGGCCCGGAGGTCTATATAAACGCGTGGTCGCGTACTTTCTGGCCGCCAATACCGCAGAATACGACGCGGGCGTCGCGGTGCGTAAACAAGCGCTCTTCGGCGACCTGGCCGGCGATGTGCTGGAGATCGGTCCCGGCGGCGGTCCCAACCTGCGCTTCTTCTCCCCAGGGGTGCGCTGGATCGGCGTCGAACCCAACCCCCATATGCACTCTTATTTGCGCGCCGAAGCCGAACGCCAGGGTATCGCCGTTGACCTGCGGCTGGGCGCGGCCGACGCGCTCCCCGCGGACGACGCCAGCTTGGACGCCGTGGTGAGCACGCTCGTGCTTTGTTCGGTACCGGATCAAGCCCGCGCCCTGGCGGAAATCCGGCGGGCACTCAAACCCGGCGGCAGGTTCGTCTTTATCGAGCATGTCGCGGCCGCGCGCGGCACACGGCTGCGCCGCACGCAAGACCTGGTGCGCCCCCTCTGGCAGATGCTCGGCGACGGCTGCCGGCCCAACCGTGAGACCTGGCAGACCATCGCCGACGCCGGCTTTGCCCAGGTCCACCTGGAGCACTTTGACACGCGGCTGCCGCTGGCAAATCCACACATCGCCGGGTACGCCGTCAAGTAACCGCCGCTGGCCGGGGACCGGCGACCTGGCATATACTGGCAAAAATTGGAGCGTCTATGACCCTTACCACGCGCACCCGCGTCATTCTCGTGGGCGGCTTTCTCGGCGCCGGAAAGACAACTTTGCTGCTCGCCGCGGCCAAGCGCCTGACCGCGGCCGGTCTGCGCGTCGGGCTGGTCACCAACGACCAGGGCGCGGATCTGGTGGACACCAGCCTGGCCGTGCAGCGCCACATCCCCGTCACGGAAGTCGCGGGCGGCTGCTTCTGCTGCCGCTTCCCCGACCTGCTGATCGCCTTCGACCGCCTGCGCGACCAGGTGCAGCCCGACGTCATCCTGGCCGAGCCGGTGGGCAGTTGCACCGACCTCATGGCGACCGTGCTGCTGCCCCTCGTGCGCTATGAAGGCGACCGCTTCACCCTCGCCCGCCTGACCGTGCTGGTGGACGCCACGCGGCCCGCGTCCGACCCCGCGTCGCCCGTCGCCTATCTGCGCCGCCAGCAGTTGGCCGAAGCCGAAATCCTGGGGCTGACCAAGGTGGATTTGCTGCCGGCGGATGAAGCCGCCGCGCTCCGTGACGAGTTGGCCGCGGCCTATCCCCACGCGCGCCTCATCAGTCTGGCCGCGCTGCATGGAACCGGTCTGGACGCCTGGCTTGAGCAGGTCATGGCGCAGGAAAGCAGCCTGGCCCGCGTGCTAGACATTGACTATACCGCCTATGCCGAGGCCGAAGCCAGCCTCGCTTGGCTCAACGCCAAGGCCGTCTTGCGCGGGCCAGGCCCCTTTGCCGCCGACCGCTTTGCCGAGCAGTTGCTCCAGGGCATCGCGGCGCGCCTGGCAGCCGAACAGGCCCCCATCGCCCATCTCAAGTGCCAACTGGTGGGGAGCGGCATCCATCTCAAGGGCAGCATCACCGCGAGCGGCCGGCCCGTCTACTGGGACGATTGGACGCCCGACGCCCAGGTCGAGCGCGCTCAGTTGCTGATCAACGCCCGCGTCGAGACCGGCCCGCCGCTGTTGGAGCGGACCGTGCGCGACGCGCTGGATGCCGCCGCCGCGCCCTTGCGCGTGCGCCACGACATCACCCATTTCGAGTGCTTCCAGCCCGCCCCACCCCAGCCCACTCACCGTCTGGCGGTGTAATCATGTACCACTTCCCCGGCGAGTATGTGACCGACTTCTGCATTGTCCGCCGCGACGGGCTGTATCACCTCTTTCACATCCGCGGCGAACGCTGGACCTGGCCGTGGGGCTACAAAGAGATCGACCTGGGCCATGCCGTCTCCGCCGACCTGCGCGTGTGGACGCCGCTGGCCCCCGTCGTGCCCGCGGGCGAACCCGGCGCGTGGGACGAATCCGGCGTCTGGGCCCCCGATGTGTTCGAGCATGACGACCTGTACTATCTCTATTACACCGGCAGCGACCGCGCCAACAACCAGGCTATCGGGCTTGCCACTTCGCCGGACCTGCTGCATTGGACCAAGCACCCGGCCAACCCGGTCGTTGTGCCCGGCGCGTGGTCCGACATCGCCGTGGGCCGCGACGTCGCCGGGCGCGACGCGATGGTCTTCCACGACGCGCCACGCGGGCGCTATCTGCTCTACTACACCGCGACCCTGGCCGACGGCCGCGCCTGTCTCGCCCTGGCCGAATCCACCGACCTGGTCGTGTGGCGTGACCGCGGCCCCACCTACATCGAGGACGACCGCACCTATAACCGGCTGGAATCCGCCTATCTCGTGCCGCATGACGGGCGCTACTACCTCTTTTACAGCGCCAAGGGCGGCCCCAAGAGCAAGGGCTTCGCACCCCAGACCTTCGCCCATTTCGACATCGTGTATCTGGTCGCCGACGACCCCACCGGCGGCTGGCGCAAACCGGCCAACCATGAACTGCTCCTGGGCACAACCTGCGCCAGCGAGCACCCCACCTTTGACGGCGACACCTACATGCTGTACGTCGTCCAAGAGGAAATTGACGGCGTGTGGGGCGCGTCCGTGCTCAGCGACCCCAAACGCATCGCCTGGCAGACGGACGGTACGGCGCGCATCGTGGAGCATCGGCCCGGCGACGTGACGCGGCGCACCCTCTTTGACAGCGCGATCCAGGGCTATGACCACTGGATCGGTCGCGCGAGTGAGTGGCGGGTAGAGTCGGGCACGTTAACCGCCGCCGATCCCGCCCGCGACAGCGACTTCATGGACACGCTGTGGGGCCGCGATGTGGTGGTGGAAGCGGAGATCGCCGCGGGCGTGACCGGCGTCGCCGCGCTGCTGGTGCGCGCCAACCCGTCCGGGCTGGCGGGCTATCAGATCAGCTTGGACTTTGACCGCGGCGCGCTGACGCTCGCCGCGCGCTTCCCCGACCGCGCCCCGGCCATTGTGCAGGAACGCCCCGTGCGGATGGACGCCGGGCCGCGCCACACGCTCAGAGCGGTGGTGCAGGGCAAGTTCCTGGATGTCTACGTGGACGGCAGCCTGCAACTGGTCCACGACCTGCCGCTATACGCTGACGGCTGTTACGGCGTCCACAGCCGCGGCCCGGTCGCTTTCACGCACATCCACGCCTATCTCTACCAGGCCCCGCCCGTGGCGCTGCCCGACTGGGCGTATCGCACGCGCCCGCGCTATCTGTTCCCGGAGTAACGATCGATCAATTGCGGGGAGCGCGGAAGCCTGCTGCCTGTGCTTCTTGTTCAGTACAGAACCAGCGATCGCCCTCTTCAGGCTTAATGTCCGTCCGGTTATATGACCGGCTGTCGGTGGTGTGATAGATCCGCTCACCATCGCTATTGACATTGCCTTTGATGCTACAGGACGGATCCGGCGGCGTCGTGCAGCCGCCCGTGCAGGTGAAAGGCTGCCCATCGCCGGTATCACCACCAATGGGCACGACGACAGCGCGCTCTTGAACCTGAGGAATCGCGGTTGGTATCGCGGTCGGAGCCACAGTTGGAATCGCGATCGGTGCCGCCGCCTGATCTGGCACCGGGGGTGGCTCCGGCGTTGGTTGTGGCTGTGCGGTCGGGACAATCACCGCCAATGGTGCAGGCGCATCGAGCGAGACAGCGATGGCTGATGTTGGCAGCACGGTTTGGACTTGTTCAGTGGCGATCCATCCACCGCTGCCTGTAGATGTTCGCACCTGCAACCATGTGCTATCTAGGGTACGTCCAAAAACAGTCAAGGGCGTCAGATATGGCAAACTCTCGATGACACTGGCGTCTTTTCTTGGTTCTGGTTGGACAGTCGCGCGATCAACCGTTGTAATGGCATAGGACATGACGCCATCACCGCCCGAACTGCCGGACCAAAAACCCTGCTGGCTTTGCCAAGCCTCCACAGCAGCATCGTGAAAGTCGGCGGTATGTTGGGTGTCAGGTGCAATCATTAAGGGCTGTGCCCAACCTTGGGCGACCAAGACGCGATTGACCATGCGGCCATCTGCCAGGAACACATATCGCAACAGACGGCCATCCTGATCGGTGTCGGAAACGTCGCGCTCGAGCCGCACACTTTGCCCTTCCACCAATTGGCGATTTGCCTCTGTCGCGGCCGGATAGCCGGATTGCCCGATTTCGGGAGCATCCACCCCGATATATCGCACCGTTACTTGCCCGCCATCCAGCAATACGTCAATCGTGTCGCCGTCTACTATGTTCATCACCGTCGCCGTCGATCCAACGGGCGCGGTCGGAAGAGCGTCCGCTTGTGCGGTTGCCGAAGACGTGATCGGTGTGCCGGACAGGCTGGCCGGCGAGTCGGATACGCGCTCCGGTTCGCTCTCGGGCAGGAACGTAACAAGGATCCCACAGCCGAATAGCACACCAAGTCCGATCAGCGTATACCGGAACAGCCGGGCGCAACCGCCCTTCTGTCCATTGCTAGTATTGACGATACTAGGGGGAGAACCGCTGGCCTTCCTACGCGGAGAACGCACGGAGGAAGCTTGCGACCAAAGCGGAGAAGACGATGACACCGATAACCCAGTACCGGGAGCGCTAACCGAAATTAGTCTGTGGAAACCGAGGTTCATACGTTGCGCCCTTTGCTAGAACGAAATAGGGGATATTTCGCCCGTAATAGAAAGCGGGCGTCATCCGAATTCTATCATGTAGCTCCGCTGCTATGAAGATCAGCGTACCCGACTCCTTCACCTGCAGTCGAAACCCTTAGCGCGCCCCTGTAAAAACGATTTCATTCGTTCCTTGACAAGCGGCGGGGGGCAAGCATATACTGACCATGATCCCACATTCGTGCGTCCGATAGACTCCGTCGCGTGGTTCTCGACTTCGCGCCCCGTCTGCCCATCTCCACTCGTGGTCAGCACGGTTGCGCCTGAGCCGCCGGTAAGCCAAGCGACCTAGTCGTCGTGGTGCGCCGCGAACTTGCGCGTGCTCTCCGCGCCGGAAAGGCGTTTGGCTCTCCCTGGCGCGGCCATGTCCTGCCATCGCAGTCTACCCACAACCTCATAGGAGGCGCGTTATGCTCAAGACATTCCGCCGGTTCTCGTACTTGGGTTTGCTGCTGATCCTCGCCCTGCTCGTCCAGGGCTGTGTCGTGCAGCCGGTAGCGCCGGCCGCGGAAGGCGGCGCTAAATGGTGCAGCGACGTCAACATCACCTTCTTCCCCGGTGGCCCCGCGGGCGGCGTCTTTGCCAACAATGTCTACAACGGCGCAAAACAGGCCGAGGCAGACCTAGGCCCCAAGGTCAACTACGTCTTCTCCGACTGGGACCCGCAGAAGATGATCCAGCAGTTCCAGGAAGCCGTCGCCACCAGCCCGGATGGGATCGCTGTGATGGGTCACCCCGGCGACGATGCCTTCTCGCCGCTGATTGAGGACGCCGAGGCCGCGGGCATCATCGTCACCAGCCAGAACACCGAACTGCCCGCCAGCTTCGGCAAGTATCAGAGCAACGGCTTCGGCTATGTGGGCGCGGTCAACTACACCGCCGGCTACAACCTGGGCAAGGAAGCCGTTGTCCGCTTTGGCCTGCAAGCCGGCGACCGCGCCATGGTCTGGGGTCTGCTCTCGCAGCCCTCCCGCGGCGAACGCACCCAGGGCGTGATCGACGCGCTGGAAGAAGCGGGTTTGGTCGTGGACTATCTGGAGATTGACGCCGCCACTAATGCAGACCCGGCCGCGGGAACGCCGACCTTCACCGGCTACGTCACCTCCAACCCCGATGTCAAGCTGGTGGTCACCGACCACGGCGGCCTCACCGCCACGCTGGAGACCTACCTCAAGGCCGCGGGCAAAGGCCCGGATGATGTCTTCGGCGCGGGCTTCGACCTGTCGCCCGCCACCCTGGCCGCCATCCGCGGCGGGTGGACCGACCTGGTCATCGACCAGCAGCCGTGGCTGCAGGGCTATATCCCCATCCTGCAGATCTGCTTGACCAAGGTCTACGGCTTTGCCGGTCTGATGATCGACACCGGCGCCGGCTTTGCCGACAAGAACAACATCGAATTCCTGGCCCCGCTGGTGGAAAAGGAAATTCGCTAGGCCGTACATACCGGCATCCGCGACAACCCACCTATCGCCCGGCAGAAAGTTGAGGACGGCAGGGCTATGCAAGACAGCCCTGCCGTCCGCCGCCACTACCCACTCTGTGGAGATTGCCCGTGTCCGATACAACCCACGCCGGCCAAGAGCCCATGCTCCGGCTGGTCAATGTCTCCAAGTCTTTTGGCGAGGTCAAATCGCTGGAGGACGTCAACTTTGAGGTGTGGCCCGGCGAAGTCGTCGGCCTGCTCGGCGACAACGGCGCGGGCAAGTCCACCCTGGTCAAGATCATCACGGGCTATCACCGGCCCGACCCCGGCGGCGAGATCTACTTTCACGGCCAACGCGTCGAGAATCTGACCGTGCCCAAGGCGCGCAGCCTGGGCGTGGAAACCGTCTATCAGGAAAAGGCGCTCGCCGACAAGCAAAGCCTGTGGCGCAACATCTTCATGGGCCGCGAGATCGCCAACCGTTTCGGCTTTCTCGACCTGGCGCGTATGCGCCGGGAAACCGAAGAACTCATGTCCACCAAGATGGGCTTCACCTCCAAAGCCGTCACCACCGACACGCCGGTGCGCACGCTCTCCGGCGGCGAACGCCAGGGCGTCGCCATCACCCGCGCCCTCTACTTCCAGGCCGAACTCATCATCCTCGACGAACCGACCATGGCCCTGTCGCTGGCGGAGACGCGCAAGGTGCTGGACTTTGTCACCAGTATCCCCAAGGCGGGCAAATCGGCCATCTTCATCGACCATAACATCTTTCACGTCTACCCGGTGGTAGACCGGATCGTCGTGCTCGACCGCGGGCGCGTCGCCGGTGAGTTTACCAAGGCCGAAGTCACCCTGGAAGAACTCATCGACCGGCTCTATCATGTCGCCAAGACCGGCGTCCTCCGCTAGACGCCCGCCCCACGCCCACCAACGCACGCAGAGGAAGCCCGCGGATGGATACACCAATCGACACGCGCCACAAGCCGGAGCCACGCTCGGCCTTTACCCGCTATGTGCGCAGCCACACCCTCCAGATCGGCATCGTGGGCGTGGCGTTACTCATCTGGATCTTCTTTGCCATCGGCGCCCCGCGCACCTTTTTCTCCTACAACATCTACCAGGCGTTCATGTCCACGACGCCTTTCTTTGCCATCGCGGCCTTGCCCATGACCATGGTCGTCGTCACCGGCGAAATCGACCTTTCCTTCACGTCGATCATGTCCTTTGGCGTCCTGCTTTTTGCCACGGTGCTGACCGTCACCGGCAGCCTCTGGCTGGCGCTGGTCGCGTGTCTTGTGGCGGGCTTTCTGGCCGGTCTGCTCAACGGCTATCTGATCGTCACCTTTGGCGTGCCCTCGCTGGTCGTCACCATCGGCACCCAGTTTTTCTGGCGTGGCGTGGTCCAGGTGCTCACCGGCGGCAACGGCGCTTCGCTGCTCGCCACGCGTGACACCTTCTTTTATAACCTGCTGGTGGGGCGGGTCTTCGGGCTGATCCCCATGCAGATGGTTTGGACGGTGATCATCGCGATCTTGGTGTGGGTCTTTCTCAACCGTCACCGCTTTGGCGCGCATGTCTACCTCATCGGCGACAACATGGAAAGCGCGCGACTGATGGGCGTCAACGTGGCGCAGCGCAAGATGCTCGTCTTCGCCTGCGTGGGCATCGCCGCGGCTTTCGCCGGTCTCATCGCCAGCCTGGAAGTCACCTACTATTGGCCGACTCTGGGCGAAGGCTACTTGCTCAATACGCTGTCCTCCGTCTTTCTGGGCGGGACGTCGGTCTTTGGCGGGTCGGGGACCGTCTTCGGTACCTTCGTAGCCTCCTTTATTATCGGGGCCATCAACGCGGGCATCGTCGCCGTGGGTCTCTCCGGCTTCTGGACCCAACTGATC